>JBAYRG010000010.1:0-22687 GCA_041676805.1 Proteiniphilum sp. | reverse complement strand
TATATGCTGAACCGGGGGTGATATATTATTTCAAGAATGGAAGTGGAATTGAAACCATATACAAAGAAAAGCCGATAAATTTTAATCTTAGGGTGGGTCTCCGTTTTTCATTGGGTGAATAGAAAATCTTTAGACTACTTACACTAAAAAAATTAGCAAAAACTATTTGTATGATTAAATATATTGAGTACATTTATACTCTGATGAAAAAAAATATTATCTCTGTTCTCGCAGCATTAGTGATTATACTGGGTGTATATGGTTCTACTACAGCTTGCTTGCCCAAAGAAAAGAATCAGGCAACTGCGACCAATAACATCATCTACGACAAAGGGAAGCACAGCATCACGCTGTCTTGGGCTCCGTTCGGCTCTTCGGGAGAGTACATGATCACGAGGGGTGGCAGTCGTTTAGCGACGGACTTTATTCCCGTCGGCGCAACAACCCGGACAACATTTGTGGACACAACTCCCAATGCGGACAAATATGAGAACTATTACAAGATCACCCGGGGTTTGACGACGATCATACTCTCGTTGGAAAACCAACTCTTTGGCGATAATATCTATTTCTACGACCGGAAATATGAAAAAGCAGAAACAGCGAGAGACGAGATAAATAAACACTTCGCCACTACCGGACAGGGTGGTGCCAACGGTGAATGGTCGACGAAACGCCAGGCCTACTATTTCAAAGCCAATGTCGGCACACAAAGCTATGATCCGGGCGGATCGGGCTCGGCATCCTCACCCGAGGCCAACTCTATCGAACTGGGCTTCTACTCGCACATCGGAGGGCTGGGAAAACTACCGTCAGACGTTCGGTTAGGCGCTATCTTCACCCGTCCTCACCTCTCCGGCGGAGCCAACGCTACCTGCACCTTCTGGCGTTCGATGGAAAACGTTACGGTGATGCGGGATTTCGCATGGACGGTTTCCCAATCGACCAGTGCGCGAAGAATGCTGATAGAAAGCAGCTCTAAATATATCTCCGATATCGGCACGTCGAACTTCTGGGGAAGCGGCGGCTTTATTGCCGACTGCCATTATACATCTTCCACCCGCCCCAACTGGGGAGGGCAGCAACAATGGTACACCCGGAACACGATATTCCCTGCGGGCTCCGACGCCATGGGCGGCGCCTATAACATGGTCTGGCAAGGCTGCGTGAATGCTCCCGATGCGGACGCCACTAATTCGCCCATCCCTACCACTCCTGTTCTTCGGGAAAAACCTTTCCTCTTCATCGATAACGACGGCGAGTACAAGGTATTTGTCCCCGCATGGCAAAAGAACAAAGTAGGCACTTCCTGGTCGGCTACGGAGATGGGTGAGGGCGAAGTGCAGGACCTGCTCACCGACTGGTACGTAGCGAAAGAGGGCGACAGCGATGTTGAGATCAACGCCGCGCTGAAAGCAGGCAAGAACATCTTCTTCACACCCGGTCACTACGCCTTGAACGCTCCCATTCAGGTAAACCGGAAAAATGCGATACTCCTCGGTGCCGGCATAGCTTCGGTCACGCTCGAGCCTACGGAAAACAACCGCTGGGGCTGCATCTATGTGGATGATAAGGAGGGGATCATTGTTGCCGGACTTCTCATGGATTCCTTCAATAGCACCACTTATCAGATCCGCGTCGGCGAAGAAGGCGCTACCGCCGATCACTCTACCAATCCCATATCGCTCACCGACATCACCTGCCGGGTGGGTGGAGTTCAAGCCAAGAACATACAGATACACGCCTCGATGCAAATCAACAGCGCCCATGTCGTGGGCGACCACTTCTGGCTGTGGCGTGCCGACCACGGCACACAGTCCGGTGGAGCAGCCCGTTGGTTAAGAGACCGGTGTAAGAATGGGCTTATCGTCACCGGTGACGATGTAACCCTCTACGGCCTCTTTGCCGAACATTATCAGGAGTACGAGGTGCTATGGCTGGGCGAGCGTGGCAGGACGTACTTCCTCCAGAACGAACCGCCATACGATCCGCCAACCCAGACAAGCTGGAGTAGTCAAGACGGACGGGTCGACGGCTATGCGGCCTTCAAAGTGGCGAACACAGTGAAAGAACATCACAGCATAGGTTTCGGCTCATACGCGGTATTCACCGGAACCGACGGCAATGTCAACAAGAAAAACGCTTTTGAAGTGCCTAATGTTCCCGGCGTCACGATCGAGAAGATGTGCATAACCCGCTTCAGTGGCCCCGGCAACATGCTGAATGTGATCAACGGCACAGGCGGCAGCACAGCAGACGGAGTGAAGCGCGTCACCTCCTACAATAACGGCGCAGGAACACAACCCTACGACGAGATATTCACCCTGCCCGACCGTACCTCTTGGCCTTCTTACATCACTATGGAATGAAGGGAAAGAAGAATCGTACACTAACAATCTTCAAAACTGTAGAAACATCCTAATGCATCATTCTTTCTAATCTGTTTTTCCACCTTTCCCAGTCCGGCATCTCTGTTCGAAGAAGTTCGTAAAATGCCTTTGTGTGGTTCTTGTGTACCAAATGACACATCTCGTGAACTATTACATATTCGATACAAGGTTTCGGCGCCTTTATAAGCTCTGTGTTAAGAATGATTTTCCCTTTAGGCGTACACGATTTTCCATGAATTGTATGTACAACGAATGCGGTTCGACACCATATTTTCTGAACTGTTGAATGAGCGGTTCAGCAATTTCCGGAAACTTCACTTTAGCACGCTCTTTATACCACTCTTTCATTAAACTTTCGACCCTGTTTTTCGAAGAGCATACTATCTCGAAACAACGCCCTTTGAAAGAAACCCTATTGGGTTTGCCCTCTCTCACGTATAAACGATATTGTCTGCCCAAATAAAGATGAGTCTCTCCGTTTATATACCTTCTGCGTGGCATTTTTTCACCGAATAACTTAAAGAAATCCTGCTGCTTAATAATCCAAGAAGCCCGTTTCTTCACCTTTTTATGAATTTCTTGTTTAGATGTATCAACAGGGGCTTTTACAACAACGCTGCCATCAGGATTAATTTGGATTCCTAATGTCTTTCTCTCGGAAAAAATTATATTCAGAGAAAATAAAACGGTACACCCGGAAGTGTACAAGGATTTGGTAAGAAACCAAATTTATTCCGACGGCCTGACGTTCGGGAAAATGGAGAAGCTGATCAGGTATTGAGTATTTTATCAAGTCTTTCGTGTAGTACTCTATGCGATTCCCATTTTTACGGGTTCTGACTTTTCTCTGCATCCTCAGCCTTTCGACAAAAGCCCTTCCGCCCTATCTCTTCCACGCCTTGTTTTGAGACATCCAGTCATCCTCTGGATCTTTTAATAATTCCGCAAGTTTATGAGCTACCGCAGTAGCGATATAATCTAAATCCGATTGGGAGAGTGTCATATTTAGTAAAGATCTTTTTTACTTTCGGGACGTTATGGACATAAAAAACCGATGAGAAATCACCGGTTGGATGCCAATTGCTTCTTTACTTCATCTAATGAGTATCGTTTTCCGTCGTCTGTTAGTTTATGGAGTTGCACTGTTAACTTGTCCTGCATATCTTCTATGTCGTTTGCGGTCAACTCACTTAATATGGCCTCAAAGGCTTGTATCACGTCTTTCTTTAATTGTGCTGTTTTCATTTGTAAACATCCTTTCTGTGATTAATATCAATTACCAATATAACCAGGTTGTTATCCTGTAGTTCATATATTACTCTGTAGTCTTCTACCCTTAACCTGTAATAACCGCTCATTCCTTTCAGCGCTTTAACGTTACTGCCTTCATACGGGTTTTCCTGTAACGCTTCGAGTTTTTCTATTATCAAATGTTGATAAACCGGATCGATTTTTTTCAGGCTTTCCAACGCATTGCGGGTAAATATTACCCCATAAAAAAAATGCACGTAATTTTTAAAAACGTGCGTAAAAGTGTGGGTTTTATTTGCACCCCATTGACTTACAGTATTGATCAGCGGAAGCGGGGGGATTCGAACCCCCGGTACAGTTACCCGTACGTCAGTTTAGCAAACTGGTGGTTTCAGCCACTCACCCACACTTCCCAATGGATTTTCATGAAATCGGATGCAAATATACGAGTTTGTTTTTAACTTGTCAAAGAAAAGAAGACTTTTTCAAATGAATCTTCTTATTTTTGTGCCAGCTCTCAAGAATCATTACTTAAAATGGGACAAGAAAAGAAGAAGAAAAGAAGAAATAAAGTGTTGATGCTGATTATCGGTATTCTACTACTGATATTCATTGGATCGGGCACCTACCTATACAGGCTCATCTTCCAGCCTTTTTCCCTTTCGGAAACAGTATATATTGATATCGACCGCGAGAGAAATTATGAAAAGGTAGTCAATCAATTGAAAGAAGAGGCGAGTCTCCCCTCGGAGCAGTTATTCCGATTGCTGGCTGAACGGATGAATTATCCCAATAGGGTAAAATCCGGACGATACGCCATAGAAGACGGCATGACCATGCCCGATGTAATACGCAGGTTACGTTCAGGCACACAGTCGCCCGTAAACCTCACATTCAACAACATACGAATTACCGAAAACCTTGCGGGGCGTATCTCACAACAATTGATGATGGATAGCCTCTCGCTACTAAATGCCCTCAACGATTCAGCCAATACTAAAAAATTTGGGTTTGATGAATATACATTCGTCGCAATGTTCATTCCCAATACTTATGAAGTGTATTGGGATACGAGCATCGACAACCTATTAAGCCGCATGAAAAGAGAGTACGATCTTTTCTGGAATGAAGAGCGTAAAGGGAAGGCAGAAAAAATAGGACTTACACCATTACAGGCCTCCACTTTGGCCTCTATCGTAGAAGAAGAAGCCACCTATGCCGATGAATATCCTATTGTGGCAGGCCTATATCTCAATCGGTTACATCGGGGCATGCGATTGGAAGCCGACCCGACAGTAAAGTTCGCGATAGGGGATTTTGGGTTACGCCGCATCTTGTTCAGACATCTGGAAATAGAATCGCCCTATAATACATATAAAAACAGCGGATTACCTCCAGGACCAATCCGGATTCCTTCCATACAGGCAATAGAAGCCACATTATCGCCACAGCAACACAGATATCTCTTTATGTGTGCTAAAGATGATCTCTCCGGGCGGCACAACTTCGCAACCACCCACGCCGAACATGCACGTAACGCCGCGGCATATCAAAAGGCACTAAATGCAAGAGGCATCTATCAGTAAGATACCGGACGAAGCCCGGCAACTTGGCTTCAGTTGATCTCTGCTACTGGCTATGGATTGGGTTGATTATCCATAATGACAGCAGGGTGCTTTCATTTTTTATTTTTCAATCGTTGCTTCACAGATTCTTTATCCTGATGAATTTGTGCCACCAACTCCTCTTTGGTATCAAACTTACAATCAGTACGGATAAAGTCAATAAACTCCACGCTCATCGACTGATTATACAAATTACCGTCAAAATCAAAAAGATTGACCTCGACACTGATCTCATTGTCTGAATGCAATGTAGGGCGCCTCCCGATATAGAGCATTCCCGGATAGATAAGATCGCGTAAATGAACCATCACTGCATAAACTCCCAGTTCGGGGACTACTTTATAACGTTCCCAAACCCGCATATTAGCCGTTGGAAAACCGATGGTACGACCCACCTGGTAACCTTCTACAATCTTACCCGACAACCTGTAATTATATGATAACAGTTCATTGGCCTCTTTAATCCTGCCAGCCTTCAAGTACCTGCGAATTTGCGACGAGCTCACATCATTGTCCTCTAATTGCAACTCGGTAGCTAACATTACATTCAAACCTAACTCCTTTCCATATTGGCTATACTCCGGATAACCGTCCTTCCTGTTATGTCCGAAGCGATGATCGTAGCCGACAAAGAGCGTATCCACATGGAGACACTCCTTCAAGAGCTGCTGCATGAATTCCTTTGCCGAAAGTTGAGAAAGCTCCAAGGTAAACGGAAGACTGACACAATAGTCGATGCCGGTAGTGGCCAGCAATTCAATCTTTTCATCAAACCCGCATAAAAGCGCCGGTTGATAATCTGTTTGTAACACTTTGCGGGGATGTACAGGGAAGGTGATCACCGCGGAGGGTAACCTCCGTCTCTTGGCCTCCCTCTTCACCTGATCAATCAAATGCCTATGACCGATATGCACACCATCAAAAAAACCAACAGTTGCCACGAATGAAAGATCACCAATTTCTTTCTCTAACGCTAAATCAATGAGTTTCAAAATCAAGTAAAATTATTTATTAAACTACGAAGATAAAACGAATTTAGCAAAGCATTGTTTAAAAAAGAAAGATTCTTCAGTCATAACTGACCCATTAAAAAATGTCTCAGCAAAGAAAATGATTAAAATAGTTTCAGATTAACAGCATTTTAGTACCTTTGTATTCAATATATCACATTATAAAGTTTAATCCTTTAAAAAAAAAGCAATGAATTCTAAATTTATTTTATTGGTTATAATGAGTATGATTATTGTAACGACGGGTTGCACGACCAACGCAAAACACAATACGTTGACGCAACAAGAGATTGCTGATGGATGGGAGTTACTGTTCGATGGTTCCACATTGAACGGGTGGCGCGATTACAATGGCGAAGAGCTGACCGCTCCCTGGTTTGCCGAAGATGGCATGATCCAGGCCAAGGGAGAAGGTGCCGATGAGCACGGTTATATCGTCACCCAAAAAACGTATGAAAATTTCGAATTGGTATGGGATTGGAAAATTGCTGACGGTGGAAATAGCGGCATGTTGTACCATGTGGTGGAACATCCGAAATTTGCTGTTCCCTATGTGACCGGCCCGGAATACCAGCTGATCGATGACCTTGGATTCCCCGAACCGTTGGAAGATTGGCAAAAAACAGGTGCCGATTATGCCATGCATACCACCGATCCGGCAAAGACCCACATCAAACCGTCCGGGGAGTGGAACACCTCCAAAATTATTTTCGACAATGGCCATGTGGAGCACTGGCTCAATGGTGAGAAGGTAGTTGAATTTGAAGCATGGACAGAAGATTGGTTTAGCCGCAAAAACAGCGGTAAATGGGAAAACGCTCCTGAATACGGATTGGCACGTAAAGGCGTCATCTGTCTGCAAGATCACGGCTCGGCTGCCTGGTTCCGCAACATAAAAATCAAAGAGTTACCCCGCAAAACCAAAGAGGTAAATCTGTTCAACGGCACGGATCTGCACGGATGGGAAATTTACGGCACTGAAAAATGGTATGTCCAGGATGGCCTTCTGGTATGTGAAAGCGGCCCTGACAAGCAGTATGGTTATCTTGGCACCCGTGAATATTACGACGATTTCGATTTGACCGTCGAGTTCAAACAGGAAGCCGACGGCAACTCCGGCGTCTTTATCCGTTCATTCGTTGAACCCGGCGCCATCGTCAACGGTTGGCAGGTGGAAGTGGCTCCCAAAGGACATGACACCGGGGGTATCTATGAGTCCTACGGACGTGGATGGCTGGTACAGATTCCCGATGAAAAAGAAGAAATATTAAAAGAAGGTGAATGGAACACTTTACGTATCTTGGTACAAGGTGACAATGTGAAGACTTTCCTAAACGGAGAAGAGATGGTTGACCTGACCGACGAAAAAATAGGTAAGGCGCAAGGACGCATCGCATTGCAAATCCATGACGGAGGAGGTATTAAAGTACTATGGAGAAACCTCCAATTAAAGACATTATAACTCAACGACCGGACAGGCAAACCAACCGGAAAAGCGGCCACTCCTGTTCTGTTTTATATAAAACCCTGTCTTACAAAGACGGGGTTTTATTTTTTCCTGCCTTTTCCCCACTCCCGGGCACTCATCCTCTTCCACCTTCCCTACTTTTCATATTTATTTCGATTTTATATAAAAAAAAGAAGCTATCTTTGTATGTTCAACCCACTTAAAATAAAGAATGGCAGAAAAAAACGCGCTTATACAAAGTATTATTGAAGGAATTCAGGAAAAGAAAGGGAAAAATATTAGTACTATTCATTTAAAAGGGATACCGGGCACTGTCTGTGATTATTTTGTAATTTGCGAAGGCAATAGTCCCACACAGGTATCGGCGGTGGCGGATTCAATAGAAGAGATTGTAAAGAAAAATACCGGGGAAAATCCTATCCGGGTGCATGGAAAGCAGCTTGCCGAGTGGATTGCAATGGATTACGGCAATATAATTATACATATATTTTTACCCGATCTTCGCAATTTTTACAATATCGACAACCTTTGGGAAGATGCCCGTTCAGAACGTATTCCATCCATCGATTAAAACTTATTTTTCAAAAAATTGTTACAATAACTCGGAAGATTTCTACCCAATAACATCTTTCGAAAAATTTCGCAATAGAGAGTTACTCAAATGAACAATACAAACAAAGAAAATAAACAGGATAAGCAGCCTACCCTACGACCTAAGATAGGCGGTAATAATGCTCCCAAGAGGCCATTCAACCCTTACTGGATTTATGCCGTTGTACTGGCATTGCTGATGGGGATGTGGTTTTTCGGGCAAGACACCACTGTGAAAGAGGTAAAATGGTCGGAGTTTCAAGAATATGTCAGGGATAATCGTGTGAAAAGTGTAGTCGTTTACAGCAACAAAGAGACTGCTGAAGCACTCGTACGTGAAGAGTCCGTAAATTATGTTTTTGGAGATGATGCCGGCAAAGCCGTGAGAACCCCTCTTATTTTAATAAAGATTCCATCGACCGATGCTGTGTCGGAATTTATAGATAATGTAAAAGCCGAGAAGAATTATGATATCGAAGTGCGTTTCGACACCACGTCTGAACTATGGGGTATATTACTCACTTTTGCGCCCTTTCTTCTGCTCATTGTCTTTTGGGTATGGATGATGCGCAGGATGCAGGGTGGTGCCGGAGGTGGCGGAGGCGTTTTCAATGTAGGTAAATCGAAAGCACAGCTATTCGACAAGGATTCCAGCCAGAAAGTAACTTTTAAGGATGTTGCGGGATTATCCGAAGCCAAAGAAGAGGTGCAGGAAATCGTGGAGTTCCTGAAGAATCCCAGTAATTACACCAACCTTGGAGGAAAAATTCCCAAGGGAGCATTGCTCGTAGGCCCTCCCGGAACCGGGAAAACATTGCTGGCAAAAGCGGTCGCAGGAGAAGCCAATGTGCCCTTCTTTTCTATCTCCGGATCTGATTTTGTGGAGATGTTTGTGGGTGTGGGAGCATCCCGGGTAAGGGATCTTTTCCGTCAGGCCAAAGAGAAAGCACCCTGTATCGTATTTATCGACGAGATTGACGCCGTGGGACGCGCCCGGGGAAAAAACACCAACTTTGGCTCGAATGACGAACGGGAGAACACGCTCAATCAGCTTCTTACCGAAATGGATGGTTTTGGATCGAACAGTGGCGTGATCATCCTCGCCGCCACTAACCGTGCCGATGTGCTGGACAAAGCCTTGCTGCGGGCAGGGCGCTTCGACAGGCAGATTTATGTGGAGCTTCCCGACCTGAATGATCGAAAAGAGATATTCAAGGTACACCTGCGTCCCATCAAGATAGACGAGTCTGTAGATGTTGAGTTCTTAGCCCGACAGACCCCTGGATTCTCAGGTGCCGATATAGCCAACGTCTGTAATGAGGCAGCATTGATTGCTGCGCGGAAGAAGAAGAAATTCGTGCAGAAAGACGATTTCATGAATGCGGTAGACCGCATTGTGGGTGGATTGGAAAAGAAAAATAAAATTATCACCCAGAATGAGAAAAAAGCCATTGCCATCCACGAGGCGGGACACGCCACACTGAGCTGGTTCCTCGAACATGCCAACCCATTGGTAAAGGTAACTATCGTACCCAGAGGCAAAGCATTAGGAGCGGCCTGGTATCTACCGGAGGAGCGGCAAATCACTACAAAAGAGCAAATGCTCGACGAGATGTGTGCTCTCCTTGGAGGAAGAGCTGCTGAAGAGATATTCATAGGATCCATCTCCTCAGGTGCGATGAACGACCTGGAACGTGTGACCAAGCAAGCTTATGCGATGATCACTTATATGGGAATGAGTGAGAAATTACCTAACCTGAGTTATTACGATTCATCAGGACAGGAGTACACCTTTTCAAAACCGTATAGTGATGAAACAGCCAAGTTGATCGACAGTGAAGTGAAAGCGATGATCAACCAGCAATATGAAAGGGCGAAACATATTCTTACCGAGAAGGCGGAGGGCCATAACAGTCTGGCAGGTATCTTACTGGAAAGGGAGATAATCTACTCTGATGACCTCGAAAAAATATTCGGCAAACGTCTCTGGATTTCACGCTCCCAGGAGATTTTAGAAAACGAAAAAGACTCTTCTGCCCATATACAACTTTCTCCAAAACCACATGGCTCGGGAGATCATATATTCATCGACACGGATGAAAAAATTGAGTCCGGCTCCAAGCAGGAAAATAATGAAGATAACTGAAAAGGGGCTGATCTCAGTGGATAAATAAAGAACAAGAGGGATAGAGAAAACCAATAATACCCCAAATAACAACTGATAGCCTGACTCTTAACAGTCAGGCTATTGTTTCTTTACAATCTTTTATCCAAATTCATCGGAAGCATTATTATTAAAGATGAACATTTCACAGACTGTTTTCGTTATAATCGGACAAAACGATTTGATGATTTGATGATATATTGACTGGCCAATTATTGTTCAATGAGTCACTAAATGATCTAATTCATAGCGGACCGTAGACCGCGACAAACAAAAAAATAGTTGTATGAAAGCAGTTTATTATTACTTATTGTCTGGATTTTTCGCGTTGTCGGCAATCAGTTGCAACAATTCCAACGCAAAAAACAATGAAAGCAACAACTCTAAAAACAGTATAGATATGAAATTCGAAAAAGTAGCATTACCTTATGCAACCGATGCCTTAGAACCGGTTATCAGCAAACAAACAGTAGAGCTCCACTATGGCAAACACCACCAGGCCTATGCGGATAATCTGAACAAGTTGGTGGTGGGTACGAAATTTGAAAATGCAGATCTTGAAACGATCGTGAAAGAAAGTGATGGAGCTATTTTCAATAACGCCGGACAGCTCCTCAATCACAATATTTATTTCACCTCTTTCAAGAAAGATGGAGGCGGTGAACCTAAAGGCAAACTGTCCGATGCCATTAACGCGCAATTCGGTTCGTTTGAAAAATTTAAAGAGGAATTTAATGCAGCCGGAGTCGCCGTATTTGGCTCGGGATGGGTATGGTTGGCCAAAGACCAGGATGGCAAGCTTTCTATCTTGAAGGAAAGCAATGCCGGCAATCCATTGACAAGCGGCTTGATTCCTATCTTAGGTTTTGATGTATGGGAACACTCATACTATCTCGACTACCAGAACCGCCGTGCCGATCACCTGAAAGAGATATGGAAAATAATTGATTGGGACGTGGTAGGTGCGCGTTATTAATTGAAAGCAAATTTTCCGACGAAGATTACAATAAGTCAACTGAATGAGGGGGAGTGAACCGTCTACGATTCACTCCCTCCTTTTTATCTTTTTATCATGATCCCCGTAAGCATCCTTCCTGAGTGAATGGTTTGCCGGCGAGCGGAAAAGAAAAGGTCTTCCCTCTCAAATGTACACAATATACTCTTCTCTATCTTATCGTCAGCCACTCCGAGTCTGATTAATTCCCTTCTATTGATTTCTTTCAGATCGATATGAAATTTGGCAACCGGACTTTTTTTAAAAAAGAGCGTGGTATCAGAGAGATCAAATCCCTGGGCATAGAAGCGGTTTATCACCTCATCTCCTACTTCGTAATGCGACACATCTATAGCCGGGCCAATAGCGGCGATTATATCTCCGGGAGAAGAGCCAAACTGCAGCTGCATCTTGGCGATAGTTTTCTCCACAATCCGTCCGACAGTACCTCTCCATCCCGCATGAATAGCCGCAATCACCTCCTTACGCTTGTCATACAAGATAAGTGGCACACAATCAGCAGTAGTAATACAAAGGAAGATATCTTTTTCTCTCGTAATCGTCGCGTCAATTCCATACAGCACCTCAATAGCAGTCGCATGATCAAGATCAAGAAAGTCTTTATCTACTGTTAGCACGTCGGTCCCATGTGTTTGATGGGGAATAATAAACCGGCTTATATCCATATAAAACATACGGGCAAGAATCTCTCGATTCTCCCGGATATTCAATGAACTGTCATCCGAGAAATTTCCCATATTAAAGGAAGAGAAAGCACCGCCACTCATTCCTCCCTCCCGGGTAGTAGAGAAATGAACAATTTTCTCTTCCTTATCGAACAGATCGAACAGAAGCAGATTATTATACAGGGGGTGGGGCTTCATCATTACACACTAAAAATCTTCTTCGTAATAGTTATCCTCCTCTTCTTCCAATTCGGAATTATCGTCGGAGAACTCCTCTTCCGGATCAAATTCAAACTTGGAAATATCAAGGTTCCTATGTACCAATGCATCTCTTGATACTGATACGGGGAGATAGTCATCCGAATTTAATGCACGCCAAAGCATATCTTTAAGAACCGGGATACCGTATCCAGTAATGGAGGAGATAAATAGATAAGGGAGATCAGGCAGGTCGAGTGACATCTCTTGCATCAGTTCCTCATCGAGCATATCGGCTTTAGATATGGCCAGCAGGTGTGTTTTATCTAATAATTCCGGATTATATTGGGTCAACTCATTCAGCAAGATATTATATTCTTTCTTTATGTCGTCTGCATCTGCAGGAATGACAAACAGCAATAAAGAGTTACGCTCTATATGGCGGAGGAAACGCAGACCAAGCCCCCTTCCTTCGCTGGCACCTTCAATAATTCCAGGTATATCGGCCATCACAAACGATTTCCCGTCACGATATTCCACAATACCCAAATTGGGTTGGAGTGTGGTAAAGGGGTAGTTGGCGATCTTTGGTTTCGCAGCGGATACCACCGAAAGCAGGGTCGATTTCCCTCCATTAGGGAATCCAACCAATCCCACATCAGCAAGCAATTTCAACTCAAGGATTATCCACCGCTCTTCGTACGGTTCGCCCGGCTGTGCATAACGAGGTGTCTGGTTTGTAGCCGACTTAAAATGAACATTCCCCCAGCCTCCACGGCCTCCCTTCAACAAAGTCACCTCCTGTCCGTCATCGGTAATATCACATAAATACTCTCCGGTATGCGCATCATAAGCCACAGTGCCACAGGGAACCTCAATAATCTTGCTTTCACCTTTCTTGCCGGAGCGTTGGGCTTTCGATCCGCCTTCTCCGTGCCCGGCAAAAATATGCCGCTGATAGCGCAGATGGAGTAATGTCCAGTAGTTACGATTACCGCGAAGGATAATGTTACCTCCATCACCTCCGTCTCCTCCGTCAGGACCACCTTTCGGGATATACTTCTCTCTTCTCAGATGGGCTGAACCACGGCCACCCTTCCCTGATCTGCAGAAAATCTTTACGTAATCTACAAAATTCGTTTCTGCCATTTTATTTTCCTATCTGGTCGATCTCTTTCTCGATAGAACCAAAAATGTCATCGATAGAACCGTCCCCTTCTATATTTTTTAATATCCCTTTTGCCCGATAAAAACCCTTAAGAGGCTCAGTTTGCAAGTGATATACTTTCAGTCTCGACTCAATGGTCTCACGGTTATCATCGGTCCGACCGGAAACCTGACCACGCTTCAGCAGACGATCAATCAGTTTCTCTTCCTCCACTTCCAGACTGAGGACAGCATTGATATCCTCATCGTGTTTTTTCAACATCGCACCCAACGCTTCACCCTGGGCAAGAGTACGAGGAAATCCGTCAAAGATGAATCCCCTGGCATCATTGTGCTTACCGATCAGACTATCCAATATATCAATTACCAATCTATCGGGAACAAGATGTCCTTTCGACATGTAGGAGTCCGCTAATTTCCCCAATTCAGTATTCGCTTCAATCTCGTTGCGTAATATATCGCCTGTGGAGAGGTGTTTGAGTCCGTATTTCTCAACTAATTTCGCACTTTGTGTCCCTTTTCCTGATCCGGGAGCTCCAAAAATCACTATATTCAGCATATCTCTCTTCAATTAGGGTGCAAAGATACGATTTTTTATTTTTCTTGCCGGTAACTACCTCTCCGTTTTTGGAGTAACTCCCATTTGAACCAATTTTTCTGCTATCTGTTTATAATAGTAGATAGTAAACATATAATACTCTTTACAATGAAAAAAGAAGAATTCAAACAAAAGACAATTGACGTAATCAATGAATTGGCCGACTATATCTCTACTCTGGAAGATAAAGCGGGAGAAGTTGCCGAGGAGGCAAAAGAAGAATACCGTGCACGTCTGGATAAACTCAAAGAGATGAAAGAAAACCTATCGGCAAAGCTGGAGGAATATGAACAGATAGCCGACTCCAAATGGGATGTGGTAAGGGAAAGTGCCGGCAGTTTCTTCGCCGCCGTTTCAGATGCCTGGAAAGAGAATTTCGACAAAGTAGCCGACGCTTTCAGGAAATAGCTATCCGATATTCTTCTCCTAAAAATAAACAAGCCCCGAAACCGTTTATTACCAACAATTTCGGGGCCGTATCTGAGGTACCTGGCGGATTCGAACCGCCGTCAACGGTTTTGCAGACCGGTGCCTAACCACTCGGCCAAGGTACCAATTTTGCCTGAAACAGGTCGCAAAGGTAGCATATTTTTTCGACTTGGAAAAGGATTTCCCGCTTTTTCTATTATGAGAACAGCAGTCTGAAAGCGTCGCTCACTCTTTTCACCTGCTGGATATCGATCTTCACCTTCTTGTTAAATCCTTTCAGATTATTGAAAGGAATAAGAATACGCGAAAACCCTAATTTTTCCGCCTCCTGAATACGTTGTTCTATACGGTGTACAGGACGTATTTCACCCGACAACCCTACCTCACCGCAAAGAGAGGTGTTATTTTCTATCGTCATATCGAGGCTAGACGAAAGCACGGCACTAATAACAGCAAGATCCATGCCGGGGTCGCTGACACGTAACCCACCAGCAATATTCAGGAAAACATCTTTTTGTGTCAGTTTAAATCCTGCCCGCTTCTCCAACACAGCCAGTAGCATGTTCATCCTCCGGATATCAAATCCGGTAGCCGAGCGTTGAGGGGTGCCATATGCGGCGGTACTAACCAACGCCTGGGTTTCGATCAGGAAAGGGCGCACACCCTCCACTGCCGCGGCAATGGCTACTCCGCTCAAACCGTCATGGTTTTGGGTAAGTAACAGCTCCGACGGATTACTTACTTCACGCAATCCCGACTGGTTCATCTCATAAATAGCCAGTTCCGCAGTACTGCCGAACCGGTTCTTGACCCCGCGAAGGATGCGGTACATATAGTGTTGATCGCCTTCAAACTGTAACACTGTATCTACCATATGTTCCAGAATTTTAGGACCGGCGATGCTTCCTTCCTTGGTGATATGCCCAATCAGCAGTACCGGTGTACCCGATTGTTTGGCAAACTTAAGAAGGAGTGCCGCGCACTCGCGTACCTGTGCAATACTCCCGGGGGAGGATTCCAACGCCTCACTATAAATGGTCTGTACAGAGTCTATAATCAATAATTCCGGCGACACCTTCTTCACATGTTTGAATATCTCATCGAGATTAGTTTCACACACGATCAGACAATTTTCATTCTGTATACCGATGCGATCAGCTCTCATCTTCAACTGCCCGGCACTCTCTTCACCCGACACATAAAGCGACTTCAGTCCGTTCAATTTCAGAATAGTTTGGAGTACCAGCGTCGATTTCCCGATACCCGGTTCTCCACCGATCAGCACCACCGAGGCCGGCACCAATCCACCTCCCAGCACACGATTCAATTCACCGTCGTTCATGTCGATCCGTGGCAATTCGTCAGCTCTGATCTCACCCAGTGTCATCGGCACACTCCTGACCTCCCTGAAAGAACGGGTATCCTCCTGCTTTGAAGCAGCATCCTTGCGCACCAACTCTTCCACGAAAGTGGACCACTCTCCGCAAGCAGGACATTTCCCCATCCATTTGGGAGACTCATACCCGCAACTGGAACAAAAATATACAGATTTCAGTTTCGCCATTGTTTAATATTACTTTTCATCATTTGCCGTCATAATGTCCCAAAAGCGACACCACAATAACAGTAACAATCTCGTCCTGGACCAGATAAATCATCCTGTTTTTCTTATCTATACGCCGCGACCAGATATTTCCGCTCAAATAACGTAACGGTTCGGGACGACCTGTTCCTCGATAGGGATGTTTTGACAATTCGAGAAAAATTTGTTCAATTTTTCGGATGACCGATTTTTGGCCGCTTTTACGGATCAGGGCCAAATCTCTCTTTCCCCGATCGGAAACAGCTACTCGATATCCTCCCATATATTCGCCGGATTCACAAACGTAATTCTACCTTCCCGAATATCGTTCAGCCCTTCCTGAATGGCCATTAGTCCTTCTTTAGTAGGAATATCATCCTCCTCCCAAGGCTTTACGATAATCGGTTTTTCATTTTTACGGGCAATAATGATAATCTCTTTCTCTGATAATTCGAGAAATTTCTTCTGATTTGCCCTAAATTCTGCCGGTGTTACTATAACCATAATCCCATAATTAATGATGTACAACTTGTGGTACAAAGATATGAATAATTCCTGTCCTTTAAAAATATTTTCGTACTTTTGCAGCGCATATAAATTAAGTACAGATGTCAGTTATTCATACACTTATTTCGAAATCACTGAATATTTCTCTTGGAAACGTAGAGAACAGTATCAAACTGCTGGAAGAGGGCGCCACCATCCCTTTTATCAGTCGCTACCGAAAGGAGGCCACAGGGGGATTAGACGAGGTGAAGCTCGCCAACATCAAAGAATTGCACGAAAAATATATTGAACTGGCGAAACGAAAGGAGTATGTCTTAAAATTAATTTCGGAACAGGAGAAGCTGACATCCGAACTCGAAAAACAGATTACCGATTGCTGGAACAGTACCGAACTCGAGGATATCTACCTGCCTTATAAGCCGAAACGACAGACCCGGGCCGAGATTGCCCGCAAGAACGGACTGGAGCCACTCGCCAAGTGGTTGATGGCACAGCATCACGGCTCACCAGAGGCAAAAGCAGCCCAATATCTCAATGAGAACGTGGCTGATACAAAAGCGGCACTAAAAGGTGCACGGGATATTATTGCCGAATGGGTGAACGAAGAGAGCCATGCACGCCAATTGGTGCGGAATATGTTTGCAAGAGAAGCGGTAATCACTTCGAAGGTGGTGAAAGGCAAAGAGGAGGAAGGCGAGAAGTATAGAGATTATTTTGATTTCTCTACACCCTTATCCCGCTGCCCATCGCACCGGCTTTTAGCCATTCGCCGCGGCGAGGCAGAAGGTTTTTTACGTCTGTCCATCTCTCCCGATGACGAGAAGTGTCTCGACATATTGGTACCCCGTTATGCAAAAGTAAACACCGAATCCGCAGATCACGTGGAAGATGCGGTGACAGACAGCTACAAACGATTACTAAAACCTTCCATAGAAACAGAATTTGCCAATCTCTCCAAAATACAGGCTGATGAAACAGCTATTGCAGTTTTTGCTGAGAACTTACGCCAACTACTTCTGGCGCCTCCTTTGGGGCAGAAACGCATCTTGGGCGTCGATCCCGGTTATCGCACGGGCTGCAAGTTGGTTTGCCTGGACGAACTGGGGAACTTGCTCCATAACGAAACCATCTACCCTCATCCTCCACAAAATGAATTTTCCAAATCGGCGAGTAAGATAGTCAAACTGGTCTCTACCTACCGGATCGACGCCATTGCCATCGGGAACGGTACCGCAAGTCGTGAAACCGAACGTTTCATCACCAACCTGCGATATGAGAAAGAGGTGAAGGTTTTCGTGGTAAGTGAAAGCGGGGCGTCGGTCTATTCTGCTTCAAAGATAGCCCGTGAAGAGTTTCCCGAATATGATGTGACGGTGCGTGGCGCGGTATCTATCGGACGTAGACTCAGTGATCCGCTTGCAGAATTGGTGAAGATCGATCCTAAATCGATTGGTGTAGGCCAGTACCAACACGATGTGGACCAAGCAAAACTGAAACGATCACTCGACCAGACAGTGGAGAATTGTGTAAACCTTGTGGGCGTAAACCTCAATACAGCCAGTAAACATCTTCTCACCTATGTCTCGGGATTAGGAGAAGCACTGGCACAGAATATCGTAAACTACAGGGCGGAACAAGGTCCGTTCCGCTCCCGTAAAGAATTGAAGAAAGTTCCACGTCTTGGAGAAAAAGCATTTGAGCAATGTGCCGGATTTCTCCGTATTCCAGACGCCGAAAATCCGCTGGATAATTCTGCCGTCCACCCGGAAAGTTACACCATTGTGGAACAGATGGCCAAAGACCTGCAATGCTCGATAAAAGAGTTGATCCGCAATAAACCATTGATCGAAACCATCGATATCAATTTCTATAAAACAGCAACAGTGGGTGAAGAAACCCTTACAGACATATTACAGGAATTGGAAAAACCGGGGCGGGACCCGCGTACCCAAGTGCAGGTACTGGAGTTTGATCCCAATATCCGCACCATCAACGATCTGAAAGAGGGAATGACGCTTCCGGGAATCGTTACCAATATCACCAATTTTGGTTGCTTCGTGGATGTGGGTATCAAGGAAAACGGATTAGTACATATTTCCGAATTGGCCGACCGCTTCATATCCAATCCCAGTGATGTGGTCTCGCTTCACCAGCACATAAGAGTCAGGGTACTGTCTGTCGACCTGGAGCGAAAAAGGATCCAACTCAGTATGAAAAACGTGTCTGAATGATGAGACGGACACGCACCTAAACAACTAATTGTCTGAGTGATGAGGCATTCAAGGATCCAATCGCTTTAATAATATGGAAATCAGCCGACTAAGAAGAGTATAGATTGAGCAAGGTCGAATTTATCTCCAATCAATCTCCAGCTGTTGTGCTGTCAATCGAAAACTTTTCCGGTGATGAGATGTAATTCCATACCGGACTATTGCTTTCCGATGGGCTTTTGTGGGATATCCCTTATTACGGTCCCAATCGTAAACGGGATATGCTTCATGGAGTTTTTGCATATATTCATCACGGTATGTTTTTGCAAGGATTGAAGCTGCCGCGATAGAGCGATATTTCGCATCACCTTTCACCACACAGGTATGAGAGATGTTGCCAAAGGGACGAAAACGGTTACCGTCCACCAGAATATGCTCGGGGGGAGTGGCCAGATGAGCCAAAGCGCGATGCATCGCTTCTACCGATGCCCAAAGAATATTTATCTCGTCGATCTCCTCCGGGGAGCAGGACCCCACCGCATAACAGAGCGCCTTCTCTTCGATGATCAAACGCAATTCACAGCGATCCTTCTCTGAAAGTTGCTTTGAGTCATTCAGACCATCACAATGAAAATCTCCGGGCAGGATTACCGCAGCAGCAAAAACAGGCCCTGCCAAACAACCACGCCCCGCCTCATCACAACCAGCTTCCAAACGGCCCGATTGCATGTAATTCAGCAACAGATTACCCTGTTTCATATTTTTATTCAAGATTCAAAAACCAGGAACCAAGAACCAGGAACCAAGACTATCGAAGCGGTATCACCAGCCGGTTATCTTCCGGTGGGAAATCGAATTCAACCGATCTCAGATCAAATTCACTGCCCATCTGATCTGCGAAGAGACGAATCGCCAGCTTCATCGCCGGATACGGTCTTTCATCACCTTTCACATGCATCAGATGTAATTTCACAATCACATCGGTAAATGCTTTAAACGCTTCCGGCGACATGGGTATCTCCAATTCCTTCAATCGTCTTTCCGTCACCTGACGGGTCATGGACTCCAGCTTATCCTTGTATATCGTAGTCAAATCGGATTTACCAGGAATAGAGGTCACAAAACGGCTATCAATTGAAAGCTTGTTATCGCCCAACATCATTATTCGATAGGCAAAAGGATAGTGTGCCAAAGAAGCGGTCTCCACATCATAGATCGCATTTCCGGCAGACGAGGTTCGTCTCGTGATATCATTGGCATGAAAATGCCCCGTAAAGACCACTTTTAACCCCGCGTCAGCAAGGAGATCGGCGTTCTTTTCCCAATTATCAATCAAATATTGCGGGAAGAAAGTGGCCTGATAAAGCAGATGTTCCACCACCCCATGATGCATCATCCCCAGCACGGTGACTCCTTTCTCTTTTGCTTCATGGAGGATGTCAAGCGCCCAATTCATCGTCTGCGGAAGAATACGTCCGCCGGTGATAGAGCTTGTTCTATGCTCCTCATATCGGTTGGTGTCGAAACAGAGAAGCCAGACAGAATCAGTGATTTGAGAGAGATAGCTCAACGAGGAGTCATCTCTTTTCAATGCATCCGAATAGCCGAAAGAAGCATATAGCTCCTCAAATTCCTTCTTTGAAATCGATTCGGTGGGCGAAGCTTTATCCCCCCGATAGGCTTTCGCATCGGGAATATTAATATCATGATTACCGGGTACAACAAGAATACGAGTTCCATTATCCTGTAGTGTCCGGAGCTTCCCGATAAAACCAAGGTGACTTTGTTTCTCTCCATGGTTGGTGAGATCACCAGTCACCAACAGCAAATCCGGAGATTCATCGAGCAAGTCGGCAAGTACCTTATCCAATACCGAGTGCAAATCATTAATATTTCGCCCGGTCACCTCCTCATAAGTAGAGAGTGCCTCTCCATCCGACGTGAGTTGCATGTCAAGAAAGTGTGGATCGGAAATCACGGCGATCTTCACAGCTCCGATCTGTTTGGAAGAGGCACACCCGGAAGAGAAGATAGATAGCAATAAAAATATAAACAGGAAATTTCTCATTGAGTAAAAAGTAAAATTCGAGCCGGCTTCTATCTCATGAGTTGAGCAAGTTCTCGATTTCATCGATATCAGATCGGAACCCTTTGTCCACCTCATAGAAATCTTTTACTGTATTGCAGGCGTGAAGTACGGTGGCGTGATTACGGTTACCCACCTGGGCACCTATTTGCGAAAGTGACAACTCTGTGTGTTTCTTGATAAAATACATGGTCACCTGACGTGCCTGGACTATTTCACGTTTACGCGATGCAGACTGGATTAGCTCTTTCTTCACATGATAGAAATTCGACACTATATCTTCTATTTTCTGCACAGTAATACGCTTCTTCTCAAATTTAATGCTTTGCTCAACCACCCTACGTGTCAACGTCAGGTCAACTTCCCGGTTGTTGATGATGGAATGAGCCATCAGGGAGACTACAATTCCTTCCAAATCTCGGACGTTCTCGGTAACGTTTTCGGCAATAAATTCAATTACATTCTCCGGAATGGTAAGACCGTCGGCAAGCACTTTGTTTTGAAGTATCTTTTTACGAAGCTCCTTATCCGGACGTTCCAATTTGGTAGTAAGCCCCCAACGGAAACGGGTAAGCAACCGTTCTTCCACTCCTTGCATATCCATGGGCGGACAATCGGAAGTCATGATCAGTTGCTTATTGTTCTGGTGCAGGTGATTAAAAATATGAAAAAAGGTATTCTGTGTTTTTTCCAATCCCGACAACTCCTGGATATCATCAATCAGAAGCACATCGATACTCTGGTAAAAGTTGATGAAGTCATTGATTGTATTGAAGCGACGGGCGTCTGTATATTGTACCTTGAACAGATGGGCAGACAGGTAAAGAACTTTCTTGTCAGGATAAAAATCTTTCACTTTCGATCCGACGGCATGGCAGAGATGTGTCTTGCCCACACCTGAATTACCGTATACAAACAATGGATTGAATGCCGTTTTAGCCGGATTCATGGCAACTGCCTCGGCAGCAGTACGCGCGAGCCGGTTACTTTCACCTTCAAAAAAATTGAGAAAAGTATATTTTGAATTAATCTGTGAATCGAATTCCGAAGTTTCCACCCTGTCAAAAGGACTGGGTACTTTCGTGGAAATTTTATTGCCACCACTCCTGTCTGTACCTGCATAGGATTTGGTCTCTCCCCTGAGTTCAACGGCAGTATTGGTTTCTGTTTCCACCAATATACGGTAATTGAGGATAGTACCCTCTCCTATTTCCCGATAGAGGGTATGTTGGATAAGATCGAGGTACTTATCTTCCAAATACTCATAAAAAAACTGACTGGGGACCTGAACCGTAAAGACATGATCTTGATACTTTAAAGGAATAATGGGTAAGAACCAAGTATTAAACGCCGGTTCAGGAATATTATCCCTAATGATGTTCAAACAGTTACTCCATAAAAGTCGGCAATCTTTATTCATTCACTTAAGTTAGTCATTTTGAGTTGTCTTCGCTCCTCGATTGTCAATTTTCGCAACAGCATATTCAAATAAATTTAGCTGTTTTCTACACTCAACATAGAGAAAATATAAAATCTCCTCTCTATTCGCTTATCGAATATATTCCAAACCAGTTTTCCTTTTGCTCATTTTAGTTGACGAAAATGTTTTTTTTTCGCAAATGGATTACAAATTTTCAAAAAAAAAACGAGATAAAAAAATAAACTTGCAGACAGGATTTTTCTCGTTAAAAAAAGAGCCTATTTATCAGCAAAATAGGATCAAATCATTGC
>JBAYRG010000009.1:0-23606 GCA_041676805.1 Proteiniphilum sp. | reverse complement strand
GTTTCCTGGACAGCGCCGTGCGTGGAATGGTAGTGCTCATCTAGTTCAGGGAGATAGAGTGTATGTGATCCATCCGCTGTTGTTTCTATAATATGTTGCATCCTCTTTTTGTGTGTTGTTGAATATTTTTAATCACTATCAATCCAGAGTGGAGTTGCCGTTAATTCGGAATGAATCAGGATATAATCACTTCCAATCACAAACAAAAATAGAAAAATTTCATGTACTTTTGTACTATAAAATTATCACATGCAAAAATATATTTATATCATCTTGCTGTCGGCACTGGCAATTGCTTGTGGCTCCGGCACGAAAGGGAGTGGGGAGGGGAAGAAGATATTGACAGTCACAATCGAGCCGCAGCGGTATTTCCTCGATCAGATCGTGGGTGACGCTTTTACCATCAATACGCTTGTACCTCCCGGATCGAGCCCGGAGAGCTATGAGCCGGCACCTTCGGTGATGGTCGACATGGCGAAAAGCGATATCTATTTTATGGTGGGCGACCTTGGTTTTGAGAATGCCTGGAGTAAACGGCTTGCGGAAAATAATCCGAACGTGGAGATCGTGAATTGCTCGGAGGGAATTGACCGGATGGAAGGGCATGACCACGATCATGGCGATTATGCCGACCCGGATCATCACCATGATCACGGCGATTCGCACTACCATGACCATGCTCATCTTGGAGATGCTCATACTCATCTGCATGCCCATAGTGGTATAGATCCGCATGTGTGGTCTTCTCCAAGAGCAGTAGTGGCATTCGCCCGAAATATGTTGAACGGGCTTGTAGAGTTAGATCCCGATAATGAAGAGAAGTTCCTGGATGGTTTTGAAGTGCTGCTTGAGAAGATAAAACAGACTGATAACCAGATCCGGGATATATTGAAAGATAGCCCTTCTAAATCGTTTATTATCTACCATCCCGCCTTGAGCTATTTTGCCCGCGATTATGGGTTGCATCAGTTGAGCATAGAGTTTGAAGGAAAAAGTCCTTCCCCCGCACAGCTCAAGGAGCTTGTGGATGTCGCCCGGAAAGAGAAGATCCATACTATTTTTATAGAACAGGGGTTTGATACGAAGAATGCAGAAGTAATCGCAAAGGAGATTGGAGCGGAGGTATTTGAGATCAATCCGCTCAGCTATGGGTGGGATGAGGAACTGTTGCGGATTGCCACTATTTTAGCCCGTGAAGTAAAAGAATGAATATTTGCGTTAAGCTAAATGGGCAGAGTCAAGTTTACTTGAACTATGCCATAGCGAGCAAATATCTATTTTTCTTGTAAAAAAAACGAATATTTGACACCTTTGTGAAAAATGAATAAACTGATCGAGATCAAAGATCTGACAGTCGGCTATGAGAACAAGCCGAATGTATTGAGAGATATCAATCTGAGTATCTATCAGGACGATTTCCTCGGTATTATCGGACCTAATGGAGGAGGGAAGACCACCCTTTTGAGAACCATTCTGGGATTGATAAAACCACAATCGGGCTCCATCACCTTCTATGACAAAGGCGAAAAAACGGCTTCGCTTAATATTGGTTATCTACCCCAAATCAACCAGATCGATAAAAAATTTCCGATCTCCGTGTCGGAAGTGATCCTGTCGGGATTAACCCCCGGATCAAATATTTTCAGGAGATATAGATCCGAAGAGAGAAAAAAAGTGAAAGAGGTGGCAGAGCGGCTTGGCATAGAGGAACTGCTGCGGCGTGCGATTGGAGAACTTTCGGGGGGGCAGTTGCAGCGGGTATTGCTCGGAAGGGCTATCGTAGACAATCCAAAACTGATTATCCTGGATGAGCCGAGTACTTATGTGGACAAGCTTTTCGATACTAATTTCTATAAATTGTTGGGCGATATCAACAAGGAGATCGCCGTCATACTGGTGTCGCATGATGTGGGGACGATAATCTCGCTTGTGAAGAATATTGCTTGTGTGAATCAGGGCTTGCATTACCATCCCGGTAGTGATATATCCCAAGAGTGGTTGTCGAATGCATATGAGTCGTGCCCCATAGAGATACTCGGTCATGGAGCTCTGCCTCACCGCGTGCTTTTGGAACATGATCATCTGGAACACGACCATCATCATACGGAAGGCGGATCGCATACACACGATTAAAAAATGGGAGATACAATCTGGATTATTCTGGCCGGCTTGCTGTTGCTCGTCGGGGCGGTAGGTACCATTGTGCCAATACTTCCCGGCCCTCCTTTGAGTTGGGGAGGATTGTTGGCGTTGAAGTTTATTCCTTCCACGCAGGATGATATTTCATGGCGTACCGTCATTGTGCTGGGTGTATTAACGCTTATAGTCACTTTTCTCGATAATGTCCTGCCGGTGTGGGGGACAAGGAAGATGGGAGGTAACAAACAGGTGGTTTGGGGTGCTACGATTGGGTTGTTGATCGGTTTTTTCTTAGGGCCGTGGGGAATTATTTTTGGTCCGTTTATTGGCGCTTTTGCCGGTGGATTACTTTCCGGAACACAATTTATAGCTGCGGTGAGACAGGCTACCGGCGCATTTTTCGGTTTTATTGCCGGGCTTGTACTTAAGTTGATAACCGTTGGTTTGGTTATCTTTTTTTTCGTCAGGACACTTGTTATTTGAATTAGTTATAATCAACGCTGAGACGAAAAAAGGCCGGTAGTAATACCGGCCTCAATTCTATATAAAATAATTATTTAGTTTGTATTTTTGATAAGATACTCTGCAATCTGAATGGCATTCAGTGCGGCTCCTTTCCGGATTTGGTCTGAAACACTCCAGAATGTCAATCCGTTCTCATTGGCAATATCTTTTCGGATACGGCCCACATAGACAGGATCTGTTCCTGAAAGCCCAAGCGGCATAGGATATTCCTTGTTGGCCGGATTATCGATCAACGCAATTCCTTTAGCCTTGGTGAATGCTTCCCGTGCTTCTTCTACAGAAATGGGACGTTCAGTCTCTACCCAGATAGCTTCAGAGTGGGCGCGCATTACCGGTACCCGTACACAGGTCGCACTGACCTCTATATCGGAGTGCATGATCTTGCGGGTTTCATTGTACATCTTCAGCTCCTCTTTAGTATATCCATTATCGGTAAAGGCATCTACCTGGGGAATCAGATTGTATGCAAGCTGATAGGCAAATTTGGAGACGGTCGGTTTTTCACCATTTGTCAATTGCTTATATTGGTCTTCCAATTCCTGCATGGCAGCCGCACCAGCTCCCGATGCGGCCTGGTAAGTGGCCACATGCACTCTTTTGATATGTGAGAGATCTTCAATAGCCTTCAGTGCCACCACCAATTGCGCGGTGGTACAATTTGGGTTGGCGATAATACGGCGGGGGCACTCCAGTGCGTCTTCCCCATTCACTTCCGGAACCACCAAAGGCACGTCTTCTTCCATCCGGAATGCGCTGGAGTTATCGATCATGATAGCACCATGTTTGGTGATAGTTTCGGCAAATTCAATCGAAGTGGCTCCACCGGCAGATACGAATGCAATATCAATTCCTTTAAAATCGTCGTTGTGTTGCAGTTCTTTTACTTCGATCTGTTTACCTCTGAAATTATATGATGTTCCGGCACTTCTCGACGAACCGAATAACAGGAGTTCGTCCAAAGGGAAATTTCTTTCATCCAGTACGCGGAGTAATTCCTGACCTACAGCTCCGCTGGTACCTACAATAGCAATTTTCATATGATTATACGTTTTTTAAAGAATAAAGGACAAAACCTAAAACACACTTTTACCATATCTAAACCACAAAGATAGTAAAAAGCAGCTAAATGTAGCAAAATGAGGAGATTTAACAATAGTGAAAATTTATTTGACAGCTATCTTCCGGGTAAGTTTACCGATTTTTATGATATAATAGCCCTTTGGCAGGGATAAAACATATTGATTCGTGCCAGCTTTTATACGTCGGTTATATACTTTTGCTCCCATGATATTATATATTTCGAGGACTCCATCTTCAGGAAGATCCTCAATGATAAGCAGGTTGCCTGTCAGCTTAATTTTAGTACTATCTTGTGGCTTCTCTTTATTCTGTAATTTGTGGTAGTTTTGAGTTTGAGATCTTGTGGTGTTCCGAAGTTCTTCTTCATGCTGGATTACTGTTGTATCCTGCTGTTGTTTCATGTCGAAATCTCCCGTATTTTTCTGCGCAAACAGAGACGCTCCGGCTCCGGAAGCCAGAGATATCATTAAAAATAGGGAAAGGCATCTCTTCATAAAACAATATTCCATTACAAAATTAGAGAAAAAACACCCAACTCTTCTCCACTTCGAGTTATTTGTCGTAGAAACCGGGGTGGTCCTAAATAGGTGTTTTATGACACAAATTTATGAAAAAATCACTACAATTCAAATACTTTGCCTTCACTGGCAAGTTCAGTGTCAGGGAATACAGCGACAGCCTCTTTTAAAAGGGTTCCGAGTTCATTATAGCGGGAAGAATAATGGCCAATAACCAATTGCTTCACATTGGCTGCTTTTGCTATTTCCGCTGCCTGGCGTGCCGTTGAGTGATAAGTCTCGCCGGCACGTATCAGTTCACTTTCGGCAAAAGTGGCTTCGTGATACAGTAAACCTGCATTTTTTATGTAAGGAATAATTTCTGGGGCATAGGCGGTATCGGAACAGTAAGCGTAGCTACGTGGAGGATCACCCGGGGAGGTGAGTGTATCGTTACGGATGATAGTACCGTCAGATGTAATAAAATCGGCACCCTCTTTAATTTCCGGAATTTGTTTCAGTGGAATTTGATAAAGATCGATCATTTCACGGATAATATGCCTGGACGATTCTTTTTCTTCGAAAAGAAATCCATTTGTCGCAACGCGGTGGTGTAACGGGAAAGAATATATCCTGATTGATTTGTTCTCGAATATTAATTCCTGTCTCTCCGGATTCAATGGGATTAAGTTTATCTTGAACGACATATGTTTTCCCATATAGATGAGAAACGGCTTAATCAATAGATTGATCTCCTTATGGGCGTGGATATGCAAATCGCCGCTCCTTCCTAACATACTGAGTGTGGAGAGTAATCCCGGTAACCCGAAGATATGATCGCCATGCAGGTGGGAGATGAAGAGGCTATGGAGTTTGCTCATCCGGACCTTGAACTTTCTCATCTGGAGCTGTGTCCCCTCTCCGCAATCGATCATAAACAGTTTTTCATTCAAATCTACCAGTTGAGAAGGCGGATTGTGCATTGTGGTGGGTATGGCCGAGCCGCACCCCAGTATGGTTATCTGAAATTTATTCATATTAACGGATGCCGATGAGTTTATGTATCTGCAAGCTGAGAGCCCACTCTGGATTTTCTTTCACGAGAGAGATACAATAATCTATATTTTCCTGAATGATTTGCTGATCGTTGAATATGGGACTTAAAAAATGGTGTTTTGCTTTGGGGAGGATAGAGATATCCGGCAAGGGATCTCCTTTTTGGATAGGAAAGCGCAATTCGTCCACTTCCGGGATCAGCTCCCTGACCTTTTCGAATTGTTGCTTCGGGCTACAGGTAATATAGTCGATTCCTTGAGGTACCTTTCTCGTGCCATTGGTTTCTATGGCCTGTAGATATCCTTTCGCCTTAAAAAGTGCCACTACAGCGTCATTGAGCTGAAGTGTCGGCTCTCCGCCGGTCCAGATAATCCATTTGCAACCATACGGTTCAATTTCTTGCAGTACCTCATCTAAAGTCATCTTCACACCTCGCTCGTAATCGGTATCACAGAAACTGCAACTCAGGTTGCACTTTGCCAGCCGGATAAAGATGGATGGTTGTCCCGAGCGTCCACCTTCACCTTGGAGCGAGTAGAATATTTCATTTACATTCAGGTTCATAGATTGCAGATGTTTTCGGTGTCTCACTTACTTCTACGGCGTAGAGTTCCGGTAACTGAGGTTTGAACACGTCGTATAATTTCTTGGCCAGGTTCTCGGCAGATGAATTAAAAGGTGAGAGAATGTCATTTAAATTTCTATGGTCTAGTTGGGTATCGATATACTCCTTTACTATCTTTAATTCAGTATAATCACGGACAAATCCCTGTCTGTTCAACTCTTTCGATCGGAGATGGACTGTCACCACATAATTATGCCCGTGCAGGCGACTGCAAGGATGATCGTCCGGCAATCCGAAAAGAGAATGTGCCGCTGAAAAGGAAAATTCTTTACTTATCTTGTACATTGTTCTGATTAGCTGATTTACTGATTAGTTGATTTACTGATTTGATGATTAGGATTGCGTTTCTAGCCCATCATCCCATTATCCCATTATCACATCCATGAATCATTTATTCCACTTTTAAGAAAGTATTGAGCGGATAATGATCTGAGTATTTCACTTTGTCCCTTCTTGTCCGATAGGCTTTTATATTGTTGCTGTGCATAATATGGTCTATGCGGAAAAGAAAAAGGTCTTCGTGATAAGTAATACCCGGTCCGAAAGCGGTAGAGACGTATGCGTCCTTTAATCCTTTCTTCATCCTGTGATAGGCATACGATATAGGGGTATCATTAAAATCGCCGCAGATAATGGTGCCACGGGTATCTTGTTTGTCGACATACTGTCTCACTTTTTCAACCTGTTGCGCCCGTATCCGGTAGGCTCTTCCCAGCCGGGCGCGGATATTGTTTGTCACCTGCTCTAACCGTACCGAATCACTGTTCTGAAGAAAATTGCTATATAATTTCTTATCTTCCTCTTTGATATTGTTCGACTCCAGATGAATGTTGGCAACTGTATATCTTTCGCCATCAATACTGATAGTATAAACCGCCGCACCATTGTAGGAGGCCTTAAATACCACCTCATGCGTATTCTCAATCGGATATTTCGAGAAACATGCCAGTCCGAAGGTATGATATTTTCCCGAAGATTCCAAACCGGTAATTGAGCGATAGGGATATTGACTGAGAATTTTGTTTACATCACGTTGAGAAAAGATAGATTGCCCTGTTTTACTTACGAAGTATTCCTGCAGGCAGACTATATCGGCATCTGTATCTGCAATATAATCGAGTATGGGATGTTCGGAGGCATCTTTATTCCTTTCATGGGGAAATCCCTGCACGTTATAAGTTAGTAGTTTGATGCTTCCTTCCGGCTCCGTTTTACAGGTAAAATGTATTGGGAAGAATGTGGTCACAGGCTTATAACAAAGAAGAATTGCCAATAAAGAGATTAAAGCAAGTCCCCATTTTGAAAAGATTACCCAGAAGGCCAGATAACCGATATTGATCAATAGGATAAATCCAAACCCTAAGCCTATATATGAAAAAAGATTGGTCTTTAAAGGAGAGACATGCCATGAAAGGAATGAGCAGAAAAGCAAAATAATGGCCACTACGTTGGTCGCGAAGATGACCCATTTAATCATATCCGTGAATCTCAATTTTTTATTTCTTGCTCGCATCAAAAAGTTTCCTTTTTTCTTCTGATGATAAACTACTGTATCCCGATTGTTTTAGCTTGTCGAGGATAGTGTCAATCTCTTCCTGTTCTGTATGTTTACGTTGGTTGTATTCCCAATCGGTTTCGTGCCGGGCATGCTTCACCTTCATTTTCGGTGTCTGTCTGCGTGGTTTGGACAGACCGACAAACCAATCGATCGCTTTACCCATCCAACGGGTAATATCTTTCCCTTTCTTGTATTGGGTGGCGAAAAAATAGCCTAACAATGCCCCACCTATATGGGCGACATGTCCACCGGGGTTCATTGGGTTTCCTAATGAAAGAAAATCGAGAATGAAAGCGAAAATAGCAATATGGACTATTTTTATAGACCCTAAAAAGAGAAGGTTGAGTTGTACATCGGGCCGATAGAAAGCAGTCCCCATTACGATGGCCATTACGGCCGCCGATGCTCCTATCATCCATCCTCTTTCCATTCCTGTATAATAGGGAATGGTATTGAAAGCAATTACATAGAGCATTGCACCGGCTAATCCACCCAGAACATAAAGGCTTCCGAGTGTCCTCCCTGTAAAATATTGCATGAAGATCTGCCCGAACCAATAGAGCCAGAGCATATTAAAGAGTAGATGTAGAAAACCTTCATGCACGAACATATAGGTGATAGGCGTCCATATCCTATTCAATAATAATGGAATATGAGACGGGACCCCAAGGAGGGTAATCAGATCGACAGCATAAATATTGAACAGTGTGAAAATGACATTGACAATCTTTAATATAATAAAGACGAACAGGTTGATAAAGATAAGCCTCGTCATTACGCTGCCTGTCTTATACCTATGTTTCAATCTTTCAATAAAATCTGCCATATTTCCGGTCCTTTTTTTTCCAATATAAAATCATGAGAATTCCGAAGAGCATTCCACCCAAGTGGGCAAAATGGGCCACATTATCGCCTGTACGGTTGGCTACGCCAAAGATCAGCTCCAGCAATCCATATCCTATCACAAACCACTTGGCCTTGATAGGAAAGGGAAACGGGATAATGAATAGTTGTGAATTGGGAAATAACATGCCGAATGCCAACAATATCCCGAAAACGGCTCCCGATGCTCCTACGGTAACACTGTTTACCATCGAAAACATCTCTACCGGGACGACTGGCTGCACCCTTAAAAAGAGAACAAGCATCTGAATTAATCCCGCGCCGATGCCTGTGACCAGATAGTAGGAGAGGAAGCGTTTCGATCCCCATACCTGCTCCAGTGTCCTGCCGAACATAAAAACGGCAAACATATTAAAAAAGACATGGGAGATGGAATAGGGGTCATGCAGGAACATATAGGTCACAAGCTGATAGAACTGGAAGTGGCCTGATTTGATAAAATGCAATCCAAACTGCTGGGTCAGGTCTATATCGGCTCTTCTCAGCAGTACATACTGTGCCAGCCAAATAATCCCGTTTATAATAATAATATTTTTTGTTACCAAAGGCAGTACCCCGGCAAAGCTGTTTTTTGAGTTATTCATCTTTCTAACTAATTCATTGAGCCCACTCCGACATGTCGTTTTCCTTAATTCCCTCACATAACACCTTGTAAGATGGGTGAAATTGAAAAAATAGGGCTTTCAGAGAAGACTCATTATTAGAGCGCAAAATTAGGTATTATTTCGTTGAGAATGCGGATTTTTGCCCCACAAAAGGCTTATTTTTACCAAAAACAAATACTTTTTATCTTTTTTCTTGATTGTTTTCGATTTATCGCTTATATTTGACACCAAAATGAGGCTCAGCCTTGACTTAATGTATGTTTAATTCTTTATTTACGTTTCCTTATGAACAAATCAGAACTAATTAGCGCTATCGCCGATAAATCAGGCCTTAGCAAAGTGGACGCGAAAAAAGCGTTGGATGCTACTCTCGAAACTATTTCAGGAGAAGTGAAAGCGGGAGGTAAAGTAGTATTAGTAGGTTTTGGAACATTCTCTGTTTCAGAAAGAAGTGCTAGAAAAGGTATCAACCCCCGCACAAAAAAATCGATTGACATCCCGGCTAAAAAAACCGCAAAATTCAAAGCTGGTTCAGAATTATCCAACCTCTAAGATCTTGGTTGATTGTAGAATAAAAAAGGAACAAATGTCTTAATTTGTTCCTTTTTTAGGAGTTGTCCCGTGGAGATAGATTGCTTTACGATATGACTCCCAAAAATAAATGTGCAAAATTTCCGGCAAAGGTTGTTTTTTCAAAAGAAAAAATTCCTACCTTTGTCCACCCGAAAAATGACTCCGTAGCTCAGTTGGTAGAGCAAATGACTCTTAATCATTGGGTCGAGGGTTCGAGTCCCTCCGGGGTCACTTGGTTAAATCAATTATTTAGCTTTCCAGAAGCGGCTTTCGGAAGTGAGCCGCTTTTCTTTTCGCTACACTTGCGAACCAAATTTTGTCTTACCTGATGTAATTTTCTTTACGAAGACTTTACGGGGATTGAACGCAAGTTGAGGCTTATTTTTTTATAATGAATTAGTTCTTAGAACTCTGTATTTTACTTCATTTCTTTCCTTCCTGTCTAATTACCCCGAATTCGGGATAATTAAATTCGAATAGGTATTCATCTCTGTTAAAAGTAGTTGGATATCCCCTCATAGATGAATAGTCCTTCCACGATCAAAACTCGTATGTTCATGATGAGATACGTATCTTAGTTGGTTGGATAGACATTGAGTTTTCCCAATCTGTTTGTTGATATTTCGGTGTGAATGTCCGTAAATCCAATAAGATATAGGACTAGTCATGATATAACCTTCCAACTCAACAGTAAATGCTCCATTTATTCTACTTCCGGCAAAATCGGACGAAGATAACTGAAACGATGGAACATGATGCGTAACGACTATTCTAAATCCTCTTTCAGCAATCAATTCATCACACGCGGTTCCTCCGATAATCACATAATTATCGGTATAATCCCGAAAATATTGTCGAAATATATCTATTCCTCTGACCTGGCAAAGCTGCTTTTCTTTCAACTCTTCTGCAACTTTGGTAATTGTTTTTGGCGAATAGCCTATTTTTCTTGAAATTTCTTTAAATGAATAATCTTTCAACCGTTCCACTTGTAGGTGGAATAACAATAATAGCTGTGCGGACGGTGTTAACTGTTCCGAAAGTCGATAGTATTGATGTTTGCTTTCTGATTATAAGGAGATTATCTTTGAAGAGAAGAGGCCGCTTTTTCATTGTATATAATTCACTAAAACTAGGATCAATCTTAATTTAGTTGTATAATCCAGTATGTTTTGCGTTTTTTGATGATATTTGACTGGAAAGCGAAAGTGATATAGAACTAAATTTTGTAATTTTGTATATTTGATCATATTACAGATTATAAATACTATGACAACAAGAAGAGAATTTATCAAGAATGTCGCGATCGGTACTGCAGCTGTATCTGTCGGAGGTGTATTACCCGGTTTTAGTGCAAGGAGTTATCATAACATTATTGGTGCCAATGAAAAGATAAGAATGGGTGCCATAGGTGTCAATGCACGGGGAAATGCGTTGGCTGGAGGATTTGCGAAGGAGAAGGGTTGTGAGATAGCTTATGTGTGCGACGTGGACAAGCGGGCGATGGAAAAATGTATCACTGATGTAGTGAAAATCGCAGGTAACACTCCGATAGGAGAGAGAGACATCAGAAAACTTCTGGAGAAAAAAGATCTGGATGCTGTTTTTATTGCCACCCCCGAACATTGGCATGCGCCTGGTGCCCTTATGGCAATGAAAGCCGGCAAGCATGTATATCTGGAGAAGCCGACCAGCCATAATCCCGCAGAAGATGAGATATTAATGCAGGCGATAAAGAAATATAATGTGGTAGTGGGCACCGGTATGCAGCGTAGATCATGGCCGAATGTGATTAATGCGATACAGGAGATAAAAGATGGAGCAATCGGAAAGGTTTATTTCGGGAAAGCATGGTATGTAAATAACAGGCCTTCTATTGGAATTGGTAAAGTTACCGCTATGCCCGACTGGCTTGATTGGGAATTATGGCAGGGTCCTGCGCCGAGAGTATCCGAGTATAAGGATAATTATCTCCATTATCATTGGCATTGGTTCTATAATTGGGGAACCGGTGAGGCTGGGAATAATGGCGTACATTTTCTAGATATTCTCAGATGGGGTATGGATCTGACCTATCCCACTTATGTAAATTCTTCGGGAGGAAGATATGTTTATCAAGATGACTGGCAATTCCCTGATACACAGGTCGTGAATCTTGAATATGGAGACGATAAATTGATTACATGGGAAGGACGAAGTTGTAACGGACGCAATATTGAAGAGTCTTCCGTAGGTTGTGTATTCTATGGTGAATCTGGCTCGTTATTTATTGGAGGGGGAAACGCTTATAAGATATATGATTTGAAGAATAAATTAGTGAAGGATGTGACCAGTGATTTGACGTTTAAAGAAGGGGACACCATGAATCCTACCCAACAGCTTGATTCATTTCATTTTTCTAACTTCTTGGATGGTATTAGAAAGGGCACTTCATTGAATGCCGATATCAATGTGGGATGTATAAGCACAACATTAGCTCATTTAGGCAATATTGCCCAGCGTACAAGGACCACATTCAGGACAAATCCTGTGAACGGGCATATCATTAATAACCGTGCGGCAGGTAAACTTTGGAGTAGAAAATACCAAAAAGGCTGGGAAATGAAATTATAAACCGTTTTTTTTTGAGTGTTGATTAAAATTTAGTTTATATTATTCTAAACCATAAATATGGCTCTAACAGACGAGTTACAAATATGTATAGTATAAACTAATGAAAGATTGGTACTTAGTATATGAAGTATTTACCTTTAGTTGCATGGTTTTTAAAGTGATTATACAAATTTTCACTCACTGCTTTTTATATACTTTCAGGTAGTCAACCATCATCGTGTCAGGAGCACAGGTCTTTTTGAGGCTTTCTAATGTGGCCGGAATCTCCATACTCAAAATCATATATTGCTCGACGTGAGAAAGGCCCTCCTCCATTTCGTGAAATTTCAGTCCATCAATTGTATCTCCACTTAGTTAGATCCAATTGATTTCCTTCAAATTCATCCTCCCAAACCAACCGGTAATTGTGCTCTAAAGGATTGAAAATTTCTTGCGATAAAGCAGAGTTTGTCTTGGAGTTAGAATTGCTGCTAATGAGACTGTTATCCTGCCTGTTTGTATATGCAGGCAATAGTATGACTCCAATTATCACTGAAAAGTAGATGTGAAAATTTGATTTCTTTTACTGTCCATAGGGTTTATTCTTTTTATTCTTTCTGACTCTGTCTTTTTTTAATTTGTTGAGGTATGCCTTATAATCATTGAATAATTTGACTGTTCTTTCTTCTCCGACACGTATTGACGTTTTTGGATCATTAAAAACCCCGGGATATTGATAGCATAATATCTTCTCAAAGTTATCGAACAGTGTCAGATCGTGGATGATCTCTTCCATCGGTCTTGGATATAATGATTGGTCGGGATTGAAAAGGAACACTTCCAGATCGAACCAGAGGTGGGATCCTGCATCGTCACATAGTTTCTGAAGTATGGTAGCCGCCTCTTTTCCGGAGAGATCATCTTCAGGCATACGTGCAAAGCCGAAAGGGCAAAGGATATCCAGATTCTGCAACAGTGCCGGATAAGTATCTATTCCCTGTGGAATTCCCATACTGTTTGTAGCAAGCATGATCGGTTTTTCCGGAGCGAGCGTATTGCAATATTCCTTAAACGCCCTGAAAAATTCTACAATTTGGCGTTTACGGATTATCTGCCCTTCGGTTGTGATTTCCCAATTATCCAAGCTTCCTCCACTTTCTTCGGAAACATAGAAGGCGTAGAATGAAGGGTGATGACCATATTTATCCCATAGTTCTTTTGCCACACGTTTATGCCATTCAAGCGATTCAGGAGTGAAGTCGAACCATGCAAACATTCCCACGCCAACCATGACCGACATATTTAATTTATCTGCTTCGGAGAGGATTGCTTCTATCGGATCTTTGGCTGCGATAGGCATTCTGTCCAGATATAAATTGGAAGGGTAAAAAGCCTTGCCGGCATAATTGTCCACTGTCAAAGAGTGTTTGCCGACATACTCTTCGTTCCGGAATACTTCCTGAATGACGATCATATTCATTTCTATACTGTTCATCGAACGGACAAGTTCACGCCACTGGGCATCGGTCATTCTCGCAATATCTTTATTCCAGTGTTTTCCTTCTGCCTCACTCCAGTGATATATACCTGTCCAGGCGCCATCTATCTGGCGGGTTGACCTGGTATCTGATTCGATGATCTCAAGATTCTTTTCTTCGCGATACACTTCTTCACCCATCCTGACTTTAAGGATCACTTTATTGGCTCCAATCTTATCGGCAGTGGGTAAAATAACCTGGACTTTGTGTCCCGCTTTTGCTTTTATATGCGCTTTTGAATAGTGAAGGAGCGACTCTTGATTCTCTTTGTTCAGGTAGATATACACTTCAAGATCCTGGGGTTGTGTTCCATAGTTGACAATTCCCGCCCTGATATCTATATCCACCTTATTCGTTACCGGACTTGGAGGGATAAGGGTAAGCCCAATCCTATTCTTCTGGGAAAAAGTAATAGTAGGTACTATCACGGCAAGAAAAAGTAGAGCGATATGCTTTAAATAATGAATGTTCATTGAGTATAAAACTTTAGTCTGATTTATAAATAATCCTGTCTGGTTTTTGTAATTTCAATTGATATGTTATTCTTCACAAATTTAAATCGCTATATATCAATGCCTTGCTAAAATAAATATTTGTTTTATCGTTGGGGTTAAGCCATTTAAACCGGACTTCGTGTCTGTTTTTAGTCAACTGGTACTTCCAGAATAAATCGGTTCTTCTTTTGTCAACTGCTCCCGGTGCCGCTACCGGAAGGATGGCAGTCTCTACCAATTCGCCATCGATATACATTTCAACTTCTGCTTCATAAGATAGGTCAGGGCCGGTGACATGTCCCCTGAAGACAATGCCTATGCCGTTGAATGTGTATTCAAAAGAATCCTTTAACTGATGGTTTATTTCCAGCATGGCTACCGGATAATGTCCTTCGAAAGATTTTTCGTACCGGACTGGTTGAGGTATCTGGGTCTTGATAGTGATCTGATTTTTATCTCTCCTTCCACCTTCACTTTCAATGACCATGAGTGCGTGACGTAATCCTTTTTCATAAAGCTCATTAAAAGATGTGTTGGTATATTCGAAATCCCTGTCAACAATTCTATCGAGTGCCACAGTCCACTTTTGAGGGATTTTTTCATAGCCGATCATAGTGCCTAATACACCGGCGGCAGTTGCTGCATTACAGTCGGAGTCCTGCCCACAGCGGGTGGCTATATCCATTGTCTCGAAAAAGTCGCTCTTCCCGTACAGTAATCCTATGGCGACATAGGCACTGTTTATTTTTGCGTCAATATTTAAGGGGGCAAAGACTCCATCAGGACATCCCACTTCGGCGCTCCATCTCTTTTCTATTTCGAACCATGCATCTCTCCAATCGGTGGGATTCTTGTAAAAACATTTTATGACGGTATTGACACATTGGTAAAAATCGCTTTTTTCAGGAATGGTCTTTAACGCTTCTTCTACTATTTGTACAGGATTATCATATACGAATGCCAAAGAATACATTGCGCCCGTGAAAACTCCTCCATACCATCCGTCACCATAGTTGAAAATGTGGCCTATCTTATCAGATATGGCTGATGCCGTATTGGGCATTGCAGGACACATCAGTCCCGCAAAGTCCGACTCTATCTGGTAGTCGATATCGTCGGCATGTGGATTGTTTAGCCAATGCCCCGATTGGGGTGGCATTATTCCTCGTGATATATTATATTTAGCTGCCTGATTGGCGTGCCAGAGTGGAAAGGATTTGTTGGCAAAAGCAATCGCGAAAGAGTCGGCCGGAGCTATCAACCCCAACCGGTCGAAGACCTCCATGAATGTGATATTGACATATATATCATCAAATAATCCGGGAAAAGTATTGAAATAGTGCTCAATATGACTGTCGCTCCAAGTGATGGGAGTGTACTCCTGTATCATTGTCCCGTTAAAAATGAATTCAACGGGGCCACCATAAGTACAGCCGATTGTTTTTCCTGCCCATCCTCCTTTGATCTTATTCAATAACTCTTCCTTATCCATTGTGATCTCTGGAGGGATCCTGTTATTCCCTTTTTTAGCCGGGCCATCGCATCCGGCAGTGAGAAGTAGTAGGGATAATAATATAGAAGTGATTTTCTTCCTGTGCATTGCTGATTCTCCTTAATTATTCAGTTCGTTCCTCTCCCAATGATATTATAATTTATTCTATTTTTCTCTCTTTTTACGAAAAGCATAGGGTGATATATCCGCAAAATAAGTATAATAAATCTATATATACAAGAAATAAAATAAAATAATTTATTATAGAGGAAGCTGTTAACAAAGTTTTAGGATTTCTCATCTCTACCAGTCTAAATTGTCGCAGTTGAGATTTTAATAGAACAGCAATGAATATTTGTATCGAATAAGGCTTTATGTTTGATTGTCAATTGCCTTATCTCCTAATCAATGGAATATTTATTTCAGGTCGTTATTTTTTTTGTAAATTGTCATTGATATTTCGGATCACTTTTAAAATAGCGGCTTCGGCGTCTTCAGTGACCGGACTTGAGAGTATTTCGTATCCACCTTCACTATAGGCTTCTTTTGTGCCGATATAGAATGGTCCATAGTCGCCATAGGCAGCCATTGCCACGAATTTATCAGGAGAGATGGCTTTTGCCGCCAGTTGGTATTCCACAAACAACTCTCCAGGCATAAAGAAGATTTGCGCTTCATTGGTGGCAAGGCATCCGATATCAATGGCTTTGCCTTCCATCCTGCGTTTATACCAGCCTAATCTTCCCATATTATTCGCCAGATAAGGTCCATCGCCTGTTGCCATATTTCTTTCAATCTCAACTACTCCCGGATTTGGAGGTAATAATAAAGGCTCCGTTATCCATTTGACGTTTCCCGCGGAGAGAGGATATTTTCTGGTATTATCCCATGCCCGTTTCATTCCGTCTGCCATTTTCTCCGCTAATTGCAACCGGATTTCACGACTACCATCGTTATATTTCCCTGCGGCGATATTTCCTCCTGCGCCGTTAAAGTGGAGATGCAAAGCGTCGGGAAGAGCCAATTGGCGTAAAAAGCGCGCAATTCCGGGGAAATCGGGATTTGCGATTCCTGTACGATAGTAACTCTGAGGATGTGTGGCATAAAAACTTAGTACAGCCAACGGTTTATCGTTATTCCAAAAACTGATTAATGACACATCAGGATCGATTAACCCTTCGGGTTTATCCCTCAGGATGGGGTCTTTACATGAAGAGCCCCGCATTGTCCCTATTTTTCCGTCTACCATGTCCACCCTCCGGTTGGATGCCACTTCATACACAGGTGCTTTACCCAGACCAATATCGGTAACGGGTTGTAATTCATTCACGGCATTCATAATTGCCTCCTGAATATTTTTTATCAGTAGGCGGGCAAAAGAGCCGTCAAAGCATCCTAATGGGAGATTTTTTTCTTTCAGTAGTTTCTCGGCTGTAAAATCACAGATAGGCGCATCATGTTGATGGACGGTATGTACTGCTACGCGCTCGGGAGTAGTTCTTGCTGCTTCTGCTAAAGATTGTTTGAAGATATCCTGCGATTCGTTGGAAATTCCTATCCAGTCGATGGCGCATAAAACGATGGGTGCCCCTGCTCCGGTTAAGATGACTCCTTTGGCTCGCAACCCCAAATCATACCTATTGACCATCTTGTCGTAAGTCAATTGGCTTCCCACAGGTGGGGTGGCATCTACGTCAAATATACCTATCTTCAACTCTTCGGGTGTATTGGCTTTTTCCATGTTGTTGAGTGGATAGATATTTTCTAACGGATGAATTATATTTGCCGTGGCTGCGGCAGCCATGCCGGTTGTCATGACCGTCAAAAAGGATCTTCTTGTTACATTTTTCGGGTTCATATCTTTAATAGTTTTATCAGGAGAATGAATTGATAATTTCATTTTTTTGTAAACCCGGCTTTCACGATCTCATATTTTTCTGAATCTGTTACAGGATTGGGGTGCGTATAAATCAATACCCCATCCGCATGTTCTTTTCCTCTTCGGATTACTTCTTCCACATAGGTAGGAGTAGAGGCTCCCAGCCGTGAATGTGCAGTGAGGTATACATCGATATAAATGGGCATACCTTTGTTGAAGAGGCTTCTTAATTTAGAGATTTCCCGGTCAACCAATCCTGCATTTTGGAGATTGCCTCCTTCAGATTCCGCACGATATGGAAACAGTATTCCATCTAGCATATATCCATATTTTTCAGCAAAATCAGCTGTTATCTGCCGGTAGTAGGAGCAAGGAATAAATTGGAGTGACGGATTTATTTCATCTATTGTATCGATCATTTTCTTCACATACTCAGGGGTGTAAAAATCAAGGTTATGGACAAAATCATCTATACTAAATGCGATCAGGTTACGGTACTCCATACTAAGCTTTGCGATCTCTTCCGACCACTTGATATAATCCAATCCAAAAGGTTCTGAACTCCATTTGGCAATTGGCTTTGATTCTGAAGGTGGGACCAAGGAGACCCATACTGCGATCTGATTTTCTAATGCGATGGGAAGAAAAAGTTGCAAATCATCCCAGTCGTTTTCATTTTGCCATATTAACCAGTTGTATGTATTTGCATTGAGTTCTTTTAATTGGGTCATTAGTCTGTTGAGGTCTGCCCTCCCATCAGATAGTCTGGGTAAACCGGCATACGTGCCGAGTGTCATCTTGCTTCCAGGAGTGAATGTTGGCTTGTTTTTCTCCGGTTGTTTCTTGGTTGACCCGCAACTGGATAAACAAAGGGCACCTATGAAGATAAGAGAAGCGAGTGCTATTGCTCCCAGACCAGAAAACAGGATAGAAAAAAAAGATGTTCCGGTTTTTTTATTTGTTTTCATTGTTCTTGCAAAGTTATATTTTGCACAATACGACTTCTTAAAAAGAAGTGTAGTATTGTGGGATAGTAACATACACAATACTACAATATTCTCAAAAGAAGATATTATATACCTTATGGCAATTCAATTTTTATTAAATCTTCGATCTCTTTTCCATTGTGCATAAAACGGGCTAAAGTATATAGGCTTCCAGCATCGTCTAGCGCAATTGAGTTCACATAGGTAGGAAAGGTGTCGTCTTCATAAAATACTGCTCCCAGATCTTTATACTTTTTGTTTGGGATGTCATAGGTTACCATGTGGAGATGTTCAAGTCCCTTTGCGGCACCCATATTAATCTTGTCAAGGCCGGCAACTCTTTTTCCGTTTTCGTAAATAGGAGCTCCTGTCAGATAATGAATCATTCCGTTTTTGTCAATCATGAAGCCCAGATAGCCGTAACTAAATTGGTCAAACATTCCGCTTTTCCTTGACGGTTCGGAAGTGATCCGGTCGATGATCTCGATTTTCTTTTCCTTCGGATCAAAAGTAAACAGATAACCCGAATTACCATGTACTCCATATGCCTTGTTTTCCGGACCATACCAATAGATTTTCCTCCAGTTATATCCCATGCTGCCGGCATCACTTGGATCATAGGTGCCAAAATAATCAATTTTTAAATCAACGTCATCGAGTTTCTCCGGGGCAGACATCGTGGAATTATAAAAAAAGATATCTCCGTCCGCCGTCGAATAATAGACATTTCCATCACGAGGATCCACGAACATTGATCGGCATATTACCCTGAAGTTTTCGGTGCCCAGTTGGGTTTCTCCGGCCTTCGATACGGGACCCAGATTTTTGAGGGTTCCGGTTTTTATGTCATGATGAATCAATAATCCCTTTGGCCAAGTCAATCCATACAACTGATCCCGTTCCTGGTCCATCACCATGGTGATGATCCCTTCTCCTTCGGGAGCAATGGAGAGGCTTTTCAGTTCTTTTGTTGTCATGTCGTAATAGACAAAATGTCCCCCGGGATAGAGTTTATATCCTTCGGGAGCCACCTTGGGTAAATGCTCCGCCCCGTCTATCATTTGATAATAACCGACATGGGTGGCAAAGTAAAGTTTGTGCTCTTTCTCGTAAAATTCCACATGACTTTTACCCTGTGCGATGTATTTCTGCTCTTTTTCACCCAAAGCCTCAGATAAATCAAGAATGAACTCTGTTTTATCGGTTGTCGGATCATAGCTGTAAAATTGTCCACCCACATCGTGTCTTGTGGATGACAATACATAGTAAATTTTTCCGTCACTTGCTTTGGATATCGCGTTGTAGGTGTCGTGGGCATCTTCAAATCCCGAGAAATATTTTTTTGCCACAAAACTGCCCTGTCCGGCAGATTGATCCATCTCTCCCTTATCAGTGGCGTTGCTCTGATTTTCAATGCATCCGGCCAGGAGAAGACATAATAAAACAGGAATAAGAATAGTTGGTTTCATTTTCAGCTTTTTTATTGATACTATAATTTTTTCATCATTTTCTTGCAAAAGATAGTTGTAAATTATCGATAATCTCATTCATTCTATTCACAGTGGCTTCTGTAACCTGCGACGAGGGATCTTTCTTCAGCAGCCTCGTATAGCTTTTCCTGATCATCATATCTTCTCCCGTATATTCAGGCATATTCAGCTTACGATCACTGGCTTCCTGTGTTTCAAAATATGCCTTGTCCATATAGATGAAATCCCAGATTGTCAGCCTACATTTACCCTTTTCATAATCTAACCGTAAGCTATAGGTTGCATAAAGGGCAAAAAGCTGTGCCACGTTAGAGTCGATTTCAAAATAATCGGTTATCCTGCAGACAGTTGAATCCCTGTTGCTGGCGAGAAACGCTCCAGAATAAGGATTCAATCTGCCATTCAGATATGCGACCGATCTTTTCATGAACTCTTTACTATCCAGGTCATATTCAAAAGTGACCGAAAAAACAACCTTCCCATCCACCACAGGAATTGAATCTTTTGAAAAATTGAGATTCTTCTGTGCATATCCTATTATGGGAAATAAAAAGATGAACAATAAGCAAAGTGTAAAAATTAAACCTCTTTTTGTTGGGATAATAGGGATATTACGAGTAAACATGTGATTTGATTCATTTGAATGATAATTGTTTAAACAGTTTTACAGTAAGAGGGTGTTTATCTTCCCCTTTTTCCAGGACCGTATCGGCTTGTTTCAATTCACTTTCCTCGTTATTTGTAGAATCGATCGTTGACTTATACTATGGATTGGCTATGAACATAAGCTTTTATGAATAGAGTATTATTGCAATTCCACTTTAATTAAATCGTCAACTTCTATTCCATTATGGATAAAACGGGCAATAGTGTACACTTCATTGTGGTCTCCTACCGCAATTGAGTTCACATAGGTAGGGAAGTTTCCGTCTTCATAAAAAATGGGACCGTGATCTTCATACTTTTTTTCCGGGATATTGTATGTCACCAGATGCAGGTGTTCCAATCCTTTCGGTGCGCCCATATTGATTTTATCCACACCGGCCACCCGTTTTCCGTCCTTGTAGATTGGAGCGCCGGTAAGGTAGTAAATAATCCCATCTTTAATTTTAAAGCCTAGATAGCCATAACTGAATTGGTCAAACATTCCACTTTTTCTGGAAGGTTCGGAAGTAATACGATCAACAATCTCTATTTTTTTATTTTGAGGATCAAAAGAGAAGAGGTAACCAGAATTTCCATGTACACCATAAGCTTTGTTTTCCGGTTCATACCATTGTATTTTTCTCCAGTTGTATCCCATACTTCCTGCATCTCTTGGGTCGAACTTGCCAAAGTAATCAAGACGCAAATTCAGATCTTCCAACTTCTTGATAACGCGTGTAGCGGGGTCGTAATAGAAAATATCTCCTTCCGAGGTTGAATAGTAGACATGGCCTGTGGCAGGGTCAACCACTAAAGAGCGGCATAACACCCGATAGTCATCCCCTCTTTTCCCTCTTTCTCCTAATCCGCTGATTAATCCCGCGTTTGTCAATACATTGTTTCGGATATCATAATGGTAGAAATATCCTGAAGGCCAAGAGATACCATAAAGGTGCATTCCTTGCTTATCCATCGTCATGCTTAATACTCCTTCATCGGGTATCATGGCCAAGTCTTTTATCTCTTTCGTCTTCAGGTCGTACGACAAGAAATGTCCACCCGGGTATAACTTGTACCCTTCCGGGGCGTTCACCGGAAGTTGTTGTGCTCCATCAATCATTTCATAGTATCCTACATGCGTTGCAAAATAGAGTTTGCCGTCCACTTCGTAAAACTCCGTATGGCTTTTTCCTTGTGAGATATAGTTTTGCGCTTTTTCTCCTACAACTTCAGATAAATCGGCAATGAATTCCGTCTGGTCTGTATTTGGGTTGTATTTATGTAATTGTGAAGCAACATCATGTTTTTGTGAGCATAATACATAATAAATATTACCATCACTTGCTTCAGAAATCGCATTATATGTCTCGTGCGCGTCTTCAAATCCCGAAAAATACCGTTTTGCAATGTTTTTTTTGTTCATTTTATCACTTTTGTTGGTTTATAATAATTTGTTATTTTTCCAGCAACTCCCGATATCCATTTATGATGACAGGTTCAATCTGTTTATCCCATTTTGCGGGTAACCCGTACACACGCTGCGAAGTGTCACCTTCATATCCTCCCTCATCAATCACGGCGGCAGAAGGGATATAGGCCACAATGTCATTGGTGTATGCCATCACAAAAATATCCTTTCCGTATAACTCTTTCAATTGAATGGCGTAAGAAACCAGTACTTCTCCGCCCATCACGAAAAGAGGTTGATTGCCCATCTTCCAATACTGAATTGGATATGTATAGGCCTTCATGAATGCTCCATTCTTCTTATAGTCATCGATCATTCCTTTTGCCCATCTCGCCTGATAGTCGTTACCTTTTGATATTTCCTGCAACTGTTCCATTGGTAGCGGAGTGCCCAGCGGAAGATCAATCTCATTGTATTTATGTATTAATGCACTATTCTGGATGTTCATTTTATCGGAGAGAACGGCTTCCACAGACGCGGCCAGTTGTTTGCCGTATTGTATGGCCAAGGGAAGAGTCCGTCTGGGTAAAGGATTCTGGTCTGCACCCGCCCCCTGGAAGAACATGGCGGTCGCCCCGGGGTATAATTTTTCCAGTTCTATTTGGGCAAACCCCGCGTAATCTCCTGAAAACTGATTGATGGACAGGGTGGTTGGATGACATGCATAACCAAAAATCACGGCGATTAGACTTTTATCCAATCCTTCCACTTTTATCACGGGTACGGCATAGTCGTTCGGTCCATTCAAGCTGGTAGTGGGAGTTAACTCTCCTTCCTTGTTATTGCGCCGGTTTACCTGAAAACGGGCTGTCCCATTTTTCGTGTAAATTTTTGCCGGTTTCAGGTTGTCCATCGATTCGCCGACTAACTCAAGCAACATTGTTTCCAGTTGTGCGGTATAACGGTCAACCTGTTTCCAGTCGTCTTTTTCCATCGGATAGATGTATTTTAACGCCCTGGATACAACTGGTCCTGAATGGGTATGGGAGCAGCTCAGCGCGATCTGTGACTTGTTCAGCCCATACTTTCGTTCAATCTTTTGTCTCAGTGCATCCGAGAAGTCCTTGGGAATGCCCAGCAGGTCCATTGTGACCAATACTGATTTATTCCCCTCTACATCTTTCAACGTGATGGCTTTGGCCCACAGGTCATGCAATTTTCCCTCCGATGGGGAGATCCTGTTTGCATATCCTGCCATCCAGACCGGGAAAGAAGGGGTGATATTTTTCCGGGCGACTCCTACCTCCCATATTTCATTATCTCCCGAACTTTGTCCGAAAGTGAAGAATACCCCTCCAAGAAATAGAATGATGAGAACAAAACGATTATATATTTTCATTTTGATTGTAATGCCTGTTATTTTTTCAGTTTCTTCACAATCTTGTCGGCATTGGCCTGTATCTTTTCAATGGCGTTGGCTATATTGTCCATCGATGATTTATTCCCAAGGAATAGGCTTTG
>JBAYRG010000008.1:0-23877 GCA_041676805.1 Proteiniphilum sp. | reverse complement strand
TGGATATTGGATGTTTCTCCCAGATAATCCGTGCCGAGATGCCAGAAGACACGAGTAGAAGGGTTTCTGTGGGCTAACTCAAAGACAGCCTTCCCCCGTGAGCCATCCAGTTGTTTTGTTATTTTGAGTATCGCTCCAGGATAGGGATAGATAAACTGCATCACCGTATCGGAAAGGTTCCCGGATGCACATTCGGGTGAGAAGGGAGGCAGCGATCGATACCCCGGGTGATGCTGCTTGTAGTACCATTCCCACGACGGAGGCAACTGAAACCACGAAACGGAACGGATTCCCCTGTGACCGGCACATTGCTCATATACCCGGTATCGCCCGTCCTCCGAAAGATGGATACGCCTGTGAAAGCTACAGACCTCTCCCTGTAGGCCTCTCGCGGGAACAAGCAATGTGTCGATAGTGCTTTCCGGACAATACATTCCTTTCAACTGGCCGCTTTCACGGCATATAGCCGCTTCCACCAACTCCCCATAAGGCGTTTCAAACCACCCTGTGGCGGGCAGGATGTTAAACAGGTCAAACATCACTTGTGCCGACGTGCGTGCGCCTGTGAGTCCCGGACGGCCTTCTCCATTTGCATTGCCCGTCCATACAGCTACAAGATACTTGGGTGTGACTCCAACTGCCCAGGCATCCCGGAAGCCGTAGCTGGTACCCGTTTTCCATGCCACTCTCCGAAGAGACGGCACAAAATCCCAGTTCAGCTCTTCCGGTCGATTCACGTTGGTTAATGCCTGTAACGTAAGCCATGCCGCACCGGCGTTGAACAAGGGTGATTCATCCCGTTTCCGCTCTTTAGGTTGATCATCAAACAGTAATCTGAAATTCTCCCATTCGTAGTAAGTACGATCTCGGCTATAATCAGTCACAGCATCTGCCATCCGACCATAAGCATTGGCAATATTCCACAATGTCCCTTCCGTACCGCCAAGGATCATGGAAAGCCCATAATGATCGGCCGGACGGTTAAGGGTGGTCATCCCTGCCTTTTTCAAAAAATCATAGAACTTCTGCAGACCATACTTCCGCAGGGAAACTACCGATGGAACATTCAACGAGCGTGCCAATGCCTCATCGGCATGTACCGCACCATCGTAACCGAGGCTAAAGTTCTTGGGTGCAAAACCATTGATATTGATAGGGACATCGGGTAACAATTCAGTAGGCAATAATACTCCCTCCTGCAGCATGGCACAATAGAGAAAAGGTTTTAGTATACTCCCCGTACTTCGGGGCGACCGGATAATATCGACCTGGCTACCGTAAACATTGGTCGTAAACCCCACATTTCCGTTATAGGAGAGTACCTCGTTCGTCTCCAGATCGACAATTAATGCAGCGAGATTGAAGATGGCGTTTTGAGAGAATTCCCTATTCCATCGATCCAGCACCTCTTCCGCTCGCATCTGCAGATGTTTATCAACTGTAGATTTGACATGACTTCCCGGATTTTGCAGGAAAGCCTGCGTCACCAAATGCGGGGCAATCTGTGGCAAAGGATGCGGATGGGCGGGCAACGGCTCCAGCAGGGCAAGTTCATAATCAGTCTGATCAATGATATTGCTATCGAGTAATTGTCTCAAAAGGCGGTTACGCTTTTTCAACAATCCCTCCCGGTCACGGCCGAAATGCATCATCGCCGGCGAATTGGGTAATACCGCCAGTACTGCCGCCTCTCCCCACGAAAGTGATTCGGCATTATGTCCAAAGTAGCGCCACGACGCGGCATCGATACCCACCACATTGCCTCCCATCGGTGCATGCGAGGCATATAGCGTCACTATCCTATCTTTGGAGTATGATAATTCTAATCGCGTCGCGAGGATGATCTCGATGAACTTCTCGAAATAGGTGCGTCTGTTCTGTCGCATCAGCCGGACGGTCTGCATGGTGATGGTACTTCCACCGCTCACCACCCTACCCGCTTTCAGGTTTTGTATCATCGCCCTGCCAAGCGACAAAGGGTTCACACCCGGATGGTAACGAAAATAGCTGTCTTCAAACTGGATAAGGCAAATCTCATATTTACCGGGGACACTATCGGCCGGCGGAAATCGCCATTGCCCGTCGGAAGCAATGCGAGCACCCAACAGCTCGCCGTTCCGGTCGGAAACCAACGTGCTGTATGGCGATTCAAACAGTGTACGAGGCAGTGAGAAGAGATACCAGACCAATAGGAAGACAAACACCGACAAGATAATTCCCTTCCGTAAGCTCAATGCATCGAATCCCTTCCAGAACGATTTCGCATATAAACTCACGCTTTTTCTGTTCCTCGCCTCTTTTTTCATTATCTCATCGTATGATCGCAACCAAATCGTTCGACTGACGATATTTTGTCACCCATATATCATTCCACAACTGCCACTCTCATTCCTCTGTTCCTCGCCTCTTCCTGCGGCGCATACATCGCCTGGCAAGACACCGGCGGGAGATAATAACTACCCCGGTAAGCCGCTTGCAAACGAACTACGAATCTCTTTGTCTCCCCTGCACCGAGATTGAAATAGGTCAATACACGATCGTCACGAATATCCCGGTAACTATACCCTCCATTGGACCCGGAAGTGTCCGCTTCAAGCATTCGCTCATTGAAGACCTCCCATCCGGAGGGGAATACCTGTGTCAACGCCAGGTCGGTAAATGCCTGCTCTATGCTATTCTGCACAGTCACCACCGCCGTAAACTCCGTCCCTTGCGAAAGCGACTCCACATTCAACGGGTCACCATTCAGAGCTACATACTGCACCGACATCCTAAAGCGTCCCTCTACAGGCTCTTGGTCTACACCTACCTGCGGTTGTGTCCGTGCCGAAAGGCGTGCATAGAGCTTGGACTCCCCGCTGTTAGTCAGATTCACGGAAAGCGCCTTATTCGGATTTATATCTATCTGGCAGATCGCTTTCGGCGTATTTATTCCCTCCATCTTCTTGCCATTCAATGTCCAGTTCACATCGATATTTCCTGCACCGACCTGTGCGGCAAGCTTGGCCATGGAGACCAGTCCGAAAGCGGCAGTCTGGGTAGTGATGTAACGGGACGACAATGACTCTGCCACCGATGGTGCCAATAACATCGCTTTTTCCAGATTGTCGAGCAACAGATATGTCTCCAGGATCATTGCCTGGTCACGTCCGGACGATCCATAGGTATCGTTGTTGAAGTTATATGCATCCACCTCGTCCGAAACATTGAATACAAGTGAATTGGCTACATCTTTCCTCCCTGTCAGCGCATAAGCCGCAGCCAACCGCCAACGTGCCTGTAACGATAAATTGGCCAATTCACGCATACGGTTCATGGCTCCAAGTTCGGTATTCCCGTTCAATGCCAGGGTATAGAGGCGATATGCCTGTTGCAGTTCGACCATCGAAACAGAATAATAACTACGATTGGGGTTGGTAGGCAGCCAGTTCTGTGCAACACTCCGCTGAAATTGAACCCAGCGCGACAGCACACTCTCCGCCACTTCATATCCCCTGTTTCTCGCCTCAATCAGGAAATGCCCGGCATAGGTAGTGACCCATTCCGACGAATAACGATCTCCATACCAATACATGAATCCACCATCGGACAATTGTCGGGCAGAAAGTAGCCGGATCACTTCGTCCACCTTTGCTGTCATACGACTCTTCTCATCCTCTTTCAACAGGGTAAATTCTTCCATATAGAGCAACGGGAAAGCCTGGGATATAATCTGTTCGGTACACCCGTGTGGATAGTCGAGTAGATAGTTCATATTTTGACTGAAGTTGACACTCGGCAAACGTGAGAGCTCGAGGGTAGCCCAATCTTCCGGTTGCACCTCATCCGTCCGGATATCGAGTATCGCCGATTCTCCCGGCTCGATAAGGCGCGCCCGGGTGATTACCGTAGGCGGATTGGGGTTGCGGACTGCGATATCGATGGTTTCAGAGAACGACATACCATTTCCTGTCGCTTTAATCTCCACTTGCTCCGCTCCGGTTTCCTTCCCCGATACCAACCTGAAGAAGACAATCTTATCACCCGGCTTGTCGAACGACACGCTTTTGGTCGTTCCATCTGCCGGTTTCAGTAATCCTTTCGTCTGGATAGAGACCTCTACATTTTTCACGCTATTCCCCATTGCGAAAAGATTGACCGGCAGCCATACCTCTTCGTCTGGCCCTATGACACGCGGAAGCGTAGAGAGCGTCATCAAGTCGTTTTTCACCTCCACGCTCTTTTCTGCATTACCATAAGCACCGTTCCCTCCGGCTACTACCATCACACGTACCGACCCGATATATTGCGGCAACTTGATGGCATGGCTGTTTGTCTGACCCCCTTTCAACTCAAACGGTCCGATAAATTTCACCACCGGCTTGAACCGGTTCACATTGTCGCGCGACGGTCTTAATGCTTCATCACCGCCGATACTTAACAGCGGGCCCATCATCCCGGTATTCGCTCCCAATACCCGGTCGAACAGATCCCAAGTGCGCACTCCCAAGGCTTCACGGGCATAGAACTCACCCCACGCATTGGGTGTCCTGAAGGCGGTCAGATCAAGTAATCCTTCATCCACCACAGCCAGCGTATAGGTCATCGGTTTCTTCGATTTCTCTGATACCGAGATGGTGAATTCCTTTTCGGGGTATAACGTATCCGGCATCCGGATATCCGGCTGGAGAAGGCTCTGCTTATTCTCCACACCCACGTTCACCACACCATACATCCGGATAGGCAGGTCGTTGACCGTCTGCGCATGGGGTTGTAACATAGTGGCAAAGAGATAGAAGTTGGGGGTCATCTTTTCCGTTACCTCTATCACATATTTCGTATCTTCCTTCGCGGAGGTTTTTACCCACTCCCGATGAAGAATCCCCGATCCGTTTTCAACTGTGATCAGCACACGTCCATCCGAGCTCTTAGGGATGATGACCGTTGCTTTCTCTCCGGTTTCATACGATGGTTTGTCTGTAGAAAACGACAGCATCGTCAATCCTGCAGGATCGGTTTTAGCCGAACGTCCCCGCCAGGAAGGCCAATCCACATAAAAGATCGTTCCTGTAGCATGTCTACCTGCCGCATCCCTCACCAGAAGCAGGTAACGACCCCAATCGGGGTAATTCACCTGAAAATCGATTTTGCCTTTGCCATCCGTGAGTGCCACCTTACCGTTGGCCACCACATTGGCAGCTGTATTATTCACGTAAGAGCCCAGGTCTTCCTGGGTACTGTTCCACCACCAGCTCCAGTTGAGCTTATAGACACTATATTCCACATTTCCCGAGACAAGTTTACCATATGCATCTATCGTAACCACATCAAACGGGATAGAACTATCGGTTTCATGGAACTCTCCCGGAGGCAATGCCGGTGCTTTCACTCCTACATATCTCTTATAAGGCGAATAGAAAACGGTCTGGGCATAAAAACTCATATCCCCACCGCTTTCATACACCCGAGAAAGAATATTCCCGCGTAACATGCCCGGTGCATTTTCAGCCACAGGTAGTTTGGCATTTACGCCTGCCACACCAGACGCATTGAGTACCCCTTCGAATATTTTCGTCTTGCTTGTTTCGAACTTCACTGTCGGATTATTGAACGAATAACCGGTATACCTCTTGAATGGATTATCAGACGCATAAAGTGTCAGGTCTACATCCGCCTTCAGGTTTGAGGCAGGTGCCCCATGCAACCATTGCGATGTGAGCGTGCCGGAAATAACGCCACTGGAAGCATCGATAATGGAGTCGGTATCCAGACGTACTCTCAACCGGTTGGGTTTGATCGTCTCAATACGAAGCGACTTATGGAAAGTGGTGCCGCCTACCTTTACCAATCCCTGCCATACACCGGTCTCCACAGATGGACCGGTAGGTACGGCAAAAGTATAAAATCCGTTCAGGCCATCACTTTTTACCTGCCTATGGTAGAATTGTCCCCGGGGTGTAAAAACCTCAAGTGTCACCGGATGCTTCTCCGGCAGTTTTTTCTCCTTCTCCTCAAGGATAAACGAGACGAAAATGGTGTCACCGGGACGCCAGACACCGCGCTCGGTATAAATATATCCTTTCAGTCCTTTCTGTACCTCTTTTCCGCTTATATCGAACCGGCTAAGCGATAGCGATGCCTGGTCTGCCACTTCCAGATAGCCGATATCATCACCACGGGCAGCCGTCACAACAAAGGGACGCCCTTTCTTATAGTCGATCTCCACAAAGCCATGACGGTCGGTTTTGGCCGAGCCCATCGCCTGCATCTGATAATTATAGAGTGTCACCTCCGCACCGGAGATGGGTTCGGTGGAGAGAATATCGGTCACCGCCACACTCATGGTATGATTTTGTCCCGCCTTGGCAATAATCCCCACATTCGACGACATGACCATTGTCTCTATCCTGCGTTCCCGGTTCAAATAATAGGTCGGCTTACAAGGGTTATCCCGCTCCTCCCATTTATATTCACTCCAGTCCATCGGCTCATAGTAATAAGGATATGGTTCGTCCCATAGCGCCTCATCCTGTTCAGAGATCCGGTCATCAGAGAAGCGTTTCATGGCTGCTTCATCCGGAATCTGCGGCCTTACCCCTTCACAGGGATAGAGCGAATAATCGGCCCGCATGGAGAGCTGTACCATATAAAGTGCGCCGGGATCTTTCCCGATCATTTCAGATAGGTCGATGGAGAAATTGTTCCATTTCGACAAATCCAACTGTTTGTCACTATCCAGACGAATCCGTTTCTTCATTACCAACCGTCCAAAACGGCGCAACTCGCTACTCGACTGGTTATTGTTCAGAGAAGAGGACTGCAGATAATAAAGGAGGTTATTACGATATATTTTCACCACCTGCAGATCCACCGCCCAGAGATTGACAGCGCTAAATGGCAACAGTAGCTGATCCGCATCGGGGAGGATATTCCCGCTCTTTTCAAATTTTATCTGTGGCTTGTCGTCCGCCACCCGCAATTGATAGAAATAGGTTTTGTCGAGGTTCAGACCAGAATTATTTTGAATACCCTCATAGATCTGCAGTTCTATCTGCCCTTTAGGCAAGATCTCAGGGTATATCTTAATTACATTCTTGTCGACACGGTAGGTGAAATTCTTCACACCGGAGAAGAGAATCAATCCTCTCACATCCTGCGTCTGCGATACGGGATCACTGAAAGTCAACCGTATATGCGGATCGGATTGTTGTACAATACGCACATCAGTCACTTCAAAATGATTTTTAGATAAAGCAGGGATATCAATAGTATATTCAAGTTTTTTCTTCGAGTCAATTTTTTTCCCGTCGATGGTCAGCAAATATTGTTGTGGCTTATCCGTCCGCAGCAGGCTGTCTATCGAGACATGGAACGAGGTGGATCCGGAAGGCTTTACCTGTATCCGGCGGTGCTTTGCCCCTTTCACTTCGAACATTTTAGCAACATCGTCCGGCGAAACAGGATTGGAAGTATTCATCATCACTTCTACCCTGTTCCAGATCAGATCAGAGACACTCATCGGCGAAAATGGAAGTAGATCGGCGGTAAAACTCTGCTCATTTACCCGGATAGAGAAATCAAATTGACGGAACTTCTCATCCACCTTCAACACTTTTCCCAAATGAAAGCCAATCTTATATTCCTGTCCGGGTTTCAACTCTCCAGGATTAGGCATAAAACGGATGGTGTTTCCGTTCACCCAGAAAGCCTCTCCTTTTAGCGAAGGGGAAAAAGAAAACAGCTTTTCTTTCACTTCGGCATTCAATTCCACGGTAGGAATCTCCTGTACGAGTTCAACCTGGATAAATGCGTCGGAAGCAATAGTGCCATAAGTAAATGCCGATATGTACCGGACAAAATCAGGATCAATCTCTTTACTGCTTTTTGTATCGCAAGCAGTTAAAAATAGTAGAGAAGTCACAAACAAAGTGGTGAAAAAACGAAGAGGTGAGTGTTCCATATGATTAAAAATTAGATACAAGAGCCAAGAATCAAGACACAAGAGATTTAATTCAATTCTTTGTCCAAAAGTTCGTCTCTCATGATTATTGTATATGATCTTTTTCTATAAATTCAAATATGATTGCATACATTTCATCTTTACATGCGAAATTTCAGTTATTAAGATTATCGATCTTTTTTGAAGCGATCGAATACTTGATATTCATATTAAAATAATCCTCTGATAAAGAGAACGATCACAAAATATTATCAAAACTTCAGATAGGGTTCTATACGAAGAATATCTTCTGCCGTAAACTCATCCAGCATGGACAATTCACGTATAGAAATGATATCTCCTTTTCTCCGGCGAATATTCATAATCGCTTGTACCTGCTTGTAATTCAGGTAGGGATGACTCAATAACTCCTTGAAATCTGCTTCATTGACCTGTAATCTGCGGAAATCGCCATCCGCTTCAATATAAACAGCTATACAAGAGAAAAGTTCCTGATCAATGCCATACACTTCCAACAATTGTTCAACTTGCGAGAAGCCACCCAACAGATTCTGGTATTTCACAATACGGGCTGCATAAACGCTACCGATTCCGGGAACTTTCTTCCACTCAGTCGTATCTGACGCATTCAATGAGATAGTCTCCCCTTTAGAGAGTTTTTCTATGGAGGGGTAGGCTATCCGGGAAGATGAGACATGATCATTTCGTGAAGAATAGCGCTGAGAGACATCGGAATCACCGTGATGGGAAGCGAACCGTTTCGCTCTACTTCCATACTCTTCAAACTCCCTACTCTCACCAGCAGCGACAACGACAGAAGAGTCCTTCCATCTCAATGCCTGCCGAAACTCTTCGAACTCCCTCGCTATTGAATCGTTCTGTATAAGAATAATATCCGATGAATTTTTATAAGAGAGCAGCAGATTCAAAACAAAGGTCAACACAATAAGGATAAGTAACAGAATTACTGCTGTTTTCGAACCTCTTTGAAAATATAAGAAATCTTTCCAGCGCATCGCTCTACCCAATATGCTAATTAATTGCTTCCACTCTCTATTCCCGGCCACTCATTGGCATATCTCTACTACTTTCCGATAAGACGGAGCAAGTTGTCCTTTTTTTCGGGATGGCTACATTAACCTGCCTTAAAGTTAGAAATTATATTGTTTTCTTTTCTATAAATTGTCATAAATTGTATCTTTGGTGATTCTTTTTCTGTTAAATATCCGTCATATCTCAGATTTCCGCTAAATATGGTACTGAATTATATTTGGATTGCATTTTTTCTGATCGCTTTCGTGGTGGCTTTGGTAAAGTTGATTTTCTTCGGAGATCTAAACGTTTTTACCGAAATCATGAACTCCACGTATGAATCCGCCAAGACCGGTTTCGAAATCTCTCTTGGATTGACGGGAGTGCTTTCGCTCTGGTTGGGAGTAATGAAGATTGGAGAACGGGGGGGGATGGTAGAGCTTTTTTCAAGGGCCGTCGCTCCTCTCTTCTCCCGGCTCTTTCCCGACATCCCCAAAAATCACCCAGCTTCCGGTTCCATCCTGATGAATATATCAGCCAATATGCTGGGACTGGATAATGCGGCCACCCCATTCGGACTGAAGGCGATGCAGGAACTGCAGGAGATCAACCCCAAGAAAGAGACAGCTTCCGACCCCATGATCATGTTCTTAGTGCTGAATGCATCGGGACTGACATTGATCCCCATCACCATCATGGTCTACCGCGCCCAGATGGGAGCTGCCAATCCTGCCGATGTATTTATCCCAATCATGATTGCCACCTTTGCTGCTACCCTGGTGGGTATGATTGCCGTCTGCCTCAAGCAGCGTATAAACATTTTCAACAAGGCGATTATGGGCTTTTTATTGGCTATGGTAGGGATTATAGGGGGTACAATCATGCTTTTTCAATCCATGCCGCAGGAACAGATCAATACTGTTTCCGGACTTGCTGCCAATATCTTCCTCTTCACCATCATCCTACTTTTTATCGTAAAGGCACTACGTCGTAAGATCAATATCTTTGATGCATTTATCGATGGGGCAAAGGAAGGCTTTAAGACCGCTGTCACCATTATCCCCTTCCTGATCGCCATCCTGGTCGGCATCGGCGTCTTCAGGGCTTCAGGGGCGATGGACTTCCTGATGGAAGGGTTGCGTGATATGGCAGCAATGACGGGAGTGGATACCCGTTGGGTAGACGGTATGCCCACAGCACTGATGAAGCCGTTGAGCGGCAGTGGTGCCCGTGGAATGATGATCGATGCCATGCATACTTTCGGAGCCGATTCGTTTGCCGGAAGATTATCCGCCGTTTTTCAAGGAGCTACCGACACCACTTTCTACATTGTGGCTGTTTACTACGGCGCCGTGAACATCAAAAATTCGCGCTATACCGTTCCCTATGCGCTGTTGGCTGATTTAGCAGGTATTGTTGCCGCTATTTTTGTGGCCTACCTCTTTTTCGGATAGAAAAGAGAGGATTCTCCAGCTGAATAAATGTTAATAAAATGGCTATAAGTTTTAATTCTGAAAATATCGACTTCCCGAAAATCAAAAAACGGGAGACAGCCCACTGGATAAGAACCGTGGCAAAAAGTTATGGCAAACAGACGGGTGATATATCCTATCTTTTCTGTAACGACGAAAAAATTCTGGAGATAAACCAGCACTATCTGCAACATGATTTTTATACAGATATTATCACATTCGATTATTCTGAAGGCAATCGTATTTCGGGTGATGTCTTCATCAGCCTCGACACGGTATTGTCCAATTCAATTCAATATGAGACCGATTACCAAGAAGAGCTATACCGTGTCATCATCCACGGTGTATTACATTTGTGTGGTATGAATGATAAATCGGATGCCGAACAGCAACAGATGAAAGCGGCTGAGGAAGTGGCTTTAAGAATGCGATAAGAGAATCTACTGATGTGAAAATAAGATTGGTCAACACTTGTTTACATTTGTGTCAAATCTGTATAGTTCTGGCAACTTTCTCCTCTTTTGTCTCCTTATAATACTCAAAATTGTCATAACAACGAGAATAATCTTTTCACGACAGACAGTACGTCACCCCCAATGGAGCCGACAGAGGGGAAAAGGAAAAAATCATCGATAAAATGGATGAATTAACAAAAGTAATCAGGAAAAGAAGTCAATAGAAAATCATAACTATGCGGGGGCGCACTCAATATATATCTGAAATAAAGGATATTGCAATATTCTTATCGGTAATTAACATCACAGCGAGAGTTAACTTTTTCTTTTTTAGTATCTTTGCTATCGTAAAATTAAGAAAATGACTTTCAATTACGACATCATAGTGGTAGGAGCGGGACATGCCGGATGCGAAGCGGCAGTTGCTGCCGCTCATTTGGGATCCAGAACGCTGCTGATCACGATGGACATGAACAAGATTGCCCAGATGAGTTGCAATCCCGCTGTTGGGGGTATTGCCAAGGGACAGATTGTACGCGAAATTGATGCATTGGGTGGACAAATGGGAATTGTGAGCGACAAGACTGCGATCCAATTCCGTATGCTGAATCGCTCCAAAGGTCCTGCCATGTGGAGCCCCCGGGTACAAAGTGATCGGATGAAATTTATCGAGACATGGCGTGAAATCATAGAAAACACACCCAATCTGGAGATGTGGCAGGATATGGTGACCGGACTTATTTATAAGGATTCAACTATTACCGGGGTAAAAACCGGCATGGGGGTGGAGTTCTTCTCCAAGGCTGTGATTCTTACGAACGGCACTTTTTTAAACGGGTTGATCCATGTAGGCAAGGTACAGATCGGCGGTGGAAGAGTCTCTGAGCCGGCCTCCTACGGCATGACTGAACAATTGCGGGAACTGGGATTTACCACCGACCGGATGAAGACAGGAACACCGGTACGTATCGATGCCAGGTCAGTCGATTTCTCACTGATGGAAGAGCAAAAAGGGGATGAAGATTTTCACAAATTCTCCTATCTCCCCGATGTACAGCGAACACTCAAACAAAAGAGTTGCTGGATAGCCTATACTTCGGAAGAGGTGCATGAAGCGTTGCGCGAAGGATTACAAGACTCCCCTCTCTACAACGGGCAGATTCAAAGCATCGGGCCGCGTTATTGTCCCAGTATAGAGACAAAGATCGTCACATTCTCCGACAAGACGAGCCATCAGTTATTCCTGGAACCGGAAGGAGAAACAACCCACGAGCATTATCTCAACGGATTCTCCTCCTCCCTACCCCTGCAGTCACAGTTAAATGCATTACAACGGATCCCGGCTTTCAGGAATGTGCATATCTTCCGTCCGGGATACGCCATAGAGTATGACTTCTTTGATCCGCGTCAACTACATCCCACATTAGAGACGAAACTGGTCAAAAACCTCTTTTTTGCAGGCCAGATCAACGGAACTACCGGCTATGAGGAGGCAGCAGGACAAGGGGTGATAGCAGGCATTAACGCCCATATCAACTGTCACGGGGGAACACCTTTCGTGCTGCGTCGGGACGAAGCATATATAGGGGTTTTAATCGATGACCTGATCACGAAAGGGGTGGATGAACCCTACAGGATGTTCACCTCCCGCGCTGAATACCGCATCCTACTTCGTCAGGATAATGCCGACGAAAGGCTTACGGAAAAAGGATATGAGTTGGGATTGGCCACTCAGGAGAGAGTCCAACAGTTTCACCGGAAAAAGGAAAAAGTGGCGCAAATTATCGATTTTGCACACAATTTCTCGATCAAAGCCGACCGTATCAATTCTTTCCTGGAGCATATCGGAACAGCACCGTTAAAACAGGGAGTGAAACTGCATGACCTGCTCACCAGACCACACATCGACCTCTCTCTGATGGCACAAGAGATCGCTCCGCTCAAAAGTCTGCTGGAAACCCTCGATGAACGCAGAGAGGAGATTATCGAGTCGGCCGACATAGCAATAAAATACAACGGTTATATCAAGCGTGAGCGAATGATAGCCGACAAGATCACCCGCCTGGAAGATATCCGGATCAAAGACAAATTCAACTATAACGAAATACAATCGCTCTCGACAGAAGCAAGACAGAAGCTTGTCCGAATCAATCCGGAAACTATCGCCCAGGCGAGCAGGATTCCCGGCGTCTCACCCAATGACATCTCCGTTTTACTTGTATTACTGGGACGTTAAAGGGGAATTGTTTCACGTGGAACATTCAAAAAGAAATAATTTTATCACCCCCGTTTTCGTGAAGATAATTGAGCAAGAGAAAAATCTGGTTGAATTATGAGACAGCAGGAAAACGATTAATTTTAATAAAAAATGAGTATCGAAACACTTACCTCGTCGGTCAGGAACATCCCGGACTTCCCTATACCGGGAATCCAGTTCAAAGACATCACCACCCTATTTCAATCGCCTTCCCATTTGAAAGAGCTTTCGGATATCCTATATGAAAGATACAAAGAGAAGGGGATTACCAAAGTGGTGGGGATCGAATCCAGGGGTTTTTTCATGGGGCCTGCCGTGGCGATAAGATTAGACGCCGGGTTTGTTCCTATCCGCAAACCGGGCAAACTACCCTATAGGGTGATTGAAGAGAGATATACCAAGGAATATGGAGAAGACACCATACAGATTCACGAGGATGCATTGACCAAAGAGGATGTGGTCCTGCTCCACGATGACTTACTGGCTACCGGTGGAACCATGGTGGCCGCCTATAATCTGGTAAAAAAATTAGGCGTGAAAAAGATTTACATCAATTTCCTGATAGAATTGGAAGAGTTAAAAGGCCTCTCACATTTTCCAAAAGAGGTGGAAATAAATTCGGTGATCAAGTTTTAAATATCCCATCCTATTATGACCGACGAAATTAAAAACACACTTGCCGTTATTCCTCATCAACCGGGCTGCTACCAGTTCCTTGATGAGAACAGCACCGTTATATATGTCGGCAAAGCCAAAGATCTAAAAAAAAGGGTCTCCTCCTATTTCAACAAACACCACGATCATCCGAAAACCCGTATCCTGGTAAGAAAGATCAGACAGATAAAATATATTGTCGTCAACACCGAAGAGGATACCTTTCTGCTCGAGAACAACCTGATCAAGCAGCTGAAGCCACGCTATAACGTGATGCTGAAGGATGATAAGTCTTACCCCTTCATCGTGGTGAAAAACGAGTATTTTCCCCGGGTTTATAAAACGCGGAATGTGGTGAAGGATGGCTCTAAGTATTTCGGACCTTATACTTCGGTACAATCGGTAAACGCACTATTGGATATTTTCAGGCGAGTGTATAAAATACGGACATGCCGGCTCAATCTCACGCCAGAAAATATAGCCGCCGGAAAATTCAAAGTGTGTCTCGAATATCATATCAAACGATGCGAAGGACCGTGCGAAGGCTTGCAATCGTTGGCAGACTACAACAAGAATATCGAAGAGATCATCGAAATATTGAAGGGAAATGTAGCCATAATCGAAAAACAGATTCACGAAAAGATGCAATTCCTTGCGGAGCAACTGCGCTTTGAGGAGGCACACAGACTCAAAGAGAAATTGCTGTTAATTCAGAGTTTCAGGGAGAAGTCTCAGGTAGTCAGCAATATAAACTACAACCTCGACGTATTTTCCATTGAAGAGTCTGAACAGTCTGCCTATATCAACTATCTACACGTTGTAAATGGCGCTGTAAATCAAGCGTATACATTTGAGTATAAAAAGAAACTCGACGAAACTCCGGAAGAACTGCTTGGCATGGGAATCATAGAGATGCGCCAACGATTCGGCAGTGATATGAAAGAGATAATCGTACCTTTCACACCCGATTTGAAACTGCCGGATGCAGAGTTCACCATCCCACAAAGAGGAGAAAAACGGAAACTTCTCAGCCTGTCGGAAAAGAATGTAAAGCAGTACAAGATCGACAAACTGAAAAAAGCGGAGATGCTCAACCCCGAACAACGGGTGACAAGAATTTTGAAAGGGATACAAAATGATCTTCAGTTAAAAGAGATTCCGTGGCATATCGAATGTTTCGACAATTCCAATATCCAAGGGACAAATCCGGTGGCAGCCTGCGTCGTCTTTAAAAAAGCGAAACCATCTAAAAAAGAGTATCGTCATTACAATGTGAAGAGCGTTGTAGGCCCCGATGATTTCGCATCGATGCGCGAAATTGTGGAAAGACGCTACTCTCGGCTGCTTAACGAGGGGGCCTCCCTACCCCAACTCATTGTAATTGATGGTGGTAAGGGACAATTACATGCTGCCGTGGAAACGCTTCAGAAAATTGGATTATATGGGAAAATCGCAATTATCAGTATCGCTGAACGTCTCGAGGAGATTTATTTTCCTGAAGACCCTGTCCCACTCTATATCGACAAGAATTCTGAGACGTTAAAACTTATTCAGCAGGCACGCGATGAAGCCCATCGATTCGGACTCACCTTCCACCGGCAAAAAAGGAGTAAATCTCAAACGACTTCCGAGTTGGATCAGGTCAAAGGGATCGGCCCCGAGACAAAAAAGAAATTGCTGATTCATTTCAAAAGTATCAAGCGGATAAAAGAGGCAAGTAAAGAGGAGGTCATCGCGCTGATCGGAAAAAGTAAAGGAGAGATCATCTGGAAATGGATAGAAGGAAAAAATAATGATGGATAAAAGATGAGACTACTTATTCAACGCGTAACAAAAGCAGCCGTCCATATTAGCGGACAGACAAAAAGCAGTATCGGTAAAGGCATGCTACTTCTTGTCGGCATAGAGGAGAGAGACAGTGAAGAAGATATAGGCTTCTTATGCAGAAAAACCATAAATTTGCGTATATTTGATGATGAAAATGGAATTATGAACCGATCGATACTCGAAATCGAAGGTGATATATTAGTGGTGTCTCAGTTCACACTCCATGCCAGTACAAAGAAAGGGAACCGCCCCTCCTATATAGGTGCAGCCAAACCGGAGATCTCCATTCCGCTGTATGAGGAGTTCTGTTCTACTTTGTCGGGTATGCTCCACAAGCCGGTGGCTACCGGCGAATTTGGTGCCAATATGCAGGTGGAATTGGTGAATGATGGCCCGGTCACCATCTGGATTGATTCGAAGAAGAGGGAATAGAGGCGGTGAACGGGAGGCGGAGGAGTAAAGAGCCGGTGGATTGAAAGAAAGAGGAAATCACTTCCGGTAAATTTCAAAAACAACGAGAAACAGAAACGAAATAAGATGACGATAGAGGAAGCCCAACAAGAAGTGGATCAATGGATAAAGAGTTATGGTGTACGCTATTTCAGTGAACTGACCAATATGGCTATCCTTACGGAAGAGGTTGGCGAGTTGGCACGGATTATGGCGCGTACCTACGGTGACCAGTCGTTCAAAAAATCGGACTTATCAAAAAATATGGCGGATGAAATGGCCGATGTATTTTGGGTACTACTTTGCTTAGCCAACCAGACCGGAGTCGATCTGGAAGAGGCACTGGTTAAGAACATAGAGAAAAAGACCCGGAGAGATGCCGATAGACATCTGAATAATGACAAATTATAGGTTGTAAATTGATAATCTGATAGATAGATCAATAATTAAACAATACAAGAAAACCGATGGAAACAAATAAATATAGCAAAGCAATAAATGCTCATCCGTTCAGGCTGACCGATGAAGAAGTGTCGAAGAAAGTAAATGAGCTGCTTGTCGAAAAGTACGGCGAGAATAATAATCCTACAACCTATAAAAAGCTCTATAGCTGCATAGACCTGACTTCTCTCAACAGTACCGACTCCAATGAGAGTATTTGGAAATTCACTGAAAAGGTAAACAACTTTGATGGCGCTAATCCAGAAATAGATAATGTGGCAGCCATCTGCGTCTATCCTAACTTTGCCCGCATAGTAAAAGAGGCATTGACTGCCGATGTGAAAATCGCTTGTGTGACCGGAGGATTCCCCGCATCACAGACCTTCAGCGAGATCAAAGTAGCTGAAACGGCACTTGCTGTGGCTGACGGTGCAGATGAAATAGATGTGGCCATCAACGTAGGGAAATTTTTAGAGGGCGAATATGAAGAGATGTGCGAAGAGCTTACCGAGATAAAAGATGCCTGTCGCCACGCCTCGTTGAAAGTAATTCTGGAGACTGGCGCATTACAAAGTATGAAGAATATTCACGATGCAGCTATCCTGGCACTCTATTCCGGATCCGATTTCCTGAAGTCATCCACTGGAAAAGGATATACCGGAGTCACTCCCGAAGCGGCATATGTGATGTGTCAAGCTATCCTTTCCTATCATGCCAAGACCGGAAAGAAAATCGGCCTGAAACTCTCCGGAGGAATTGCTACTGTGGAAGATGCGGTAAAATATTATACTATCGTGAAAGGAATACTTGGTGAAGAATGGTGTAACAACACCTTTTTTCGACTGGGTACCAGCCGATTGGCAGATAATTTACTTTCCCGAATAGACGAAACTGTTACATAATGTGCCAATCCCGATCTTCGGGAAGTAGTGTCAATCGAAACGAGATGAAGATCCCGGCTGGACGGAATAAGAATAACAAGCCAATTTTTAACTTATAAATATATGAATATCAAATATTTCCCTCTGATGGTAGTTGTAAGCCTACTTTGTATACACACATTGCCGGCCCAGGATCACAGATCAATTTCACCGCGACGCACAACTCCTTACTGGCAGGATATGAACGTAGTGCAGGTAAACAAAGAGTATCCCCGCACTCAGTTCATGACCTATGAAAACAGAGCAGAAGCACTCGACATAACTTTCGAAGAGAGCAGATATTACCTTTCTCTCAATGGGAGATGGAAATTCTATTTTGTGGATTCCTATAAACAACTTCCCGAGAACGTCACCGACTCCACTGTCACACTCACTGACTGGAAAGATATAAAGGTGCCGGGGAACTGGGAAATACAAGGCTTCGGCACTCCCATCTACGTGAATCATCCTTATGAATTTGTAGAGCGGGATCCTGAAACCCGCTATCCGAAGAGGGAGCCACCTTATCTCCCCGAGCAAAATCCGGTAGGTGTCTATCGCCGTGAAATAGATATTCCGGAGGATTGGAACGGCCGGGAGATATTCTTAACGATAGACGGCGCCAAATCAGGAGTCTATGTCTACATCAACGGTAAAGAGGTGGGGTATAGCGAAGACTCCAAGACGGCTGCCGAATTCAGGATCAACCCCTATATACATCCCGGTAAGAATTCTCTTGTGCTAAAGATATTCCGCTGGAGCACCGGTTCATATCTTGAAGCACAAGACTTCTGGCGCATCAGCGGTATTGAGCGGGATGTCTACCTCTGGTCACAACCCAAGACATCACTCCGTGATTTCAGGGTGAAATCGACGCTGGATGAGAGTTACCGCAATGGTATTTTTGAGTTGGAAACCACAGTCGGTAACTATCAATCCGGTGCCTCCTATGCCGAAGTATCCTATGAACTTCTCGATCACCTCGGCAAGATCGTTACTTCGGAAACAAAACCTATCGCAGTGCAAAGTCATGGGGAGAACTCCATCCGTTTCAGCGCACAGCTGCCCGGTGTGGCCACCTGGACCTCAGAACATCCCTATCTTTATAAACTGCTTATCACAGTGAAGAGGGAGAGTGAAGAGTCGGGAGAAGTGGTCCCCTACCCTGTCGGTTTCCGCCGCTTCGAGATCAAACCGGTGAAAACCGGAGAACGGACCGACCGCCTTTTCCTTGTGAACGGACAACCCATCAAATTAAAAGGGGTCAATATACACGAGACAAATCCCAAGACGGGACATTATATGACAGAAGAATTGATGCTGAAAGATATCGAGTTGATGAAACAGCACAATATCAACACGGTCCGACTCTCACATTATCCCCAGTCGCGCCGTTTCTACGAACTCTGTAACAAATACGGGCTCTATCTATATGACGAGGCTAATATTGAATCACACGGACTCTATTACGGCGAGAGATCGCTTGCCAAACATCCCGAATGGGAACAGGCTCACATGGACAGGACGGTTAATATGTTCGAACGAAACAAAAACCATCCCTCAATTTTTATCTGGTCGCTCGGTAATGAGGCAGGTAACGGCATCAATTTCTTCCATACCTACAAGTACCTGAAAGAGCAAGAAAGAAGCCTGATGGATCGCCCGGTGAACTATGAACGGGCATTATGGGGTTTTAACTCCGATATGTACGTACCCCAATATCCCAGTGCCGCCTGGCTCGAAGAGATAGGCCAAAAAGGAAGCGACCGGCCGGTAATACCTTCCGAATATTCGCATGCCATGGGAAACTCCAATGGGAATCTGGATATCCAATGGGAAGCGATCTACAAATACCCCAACCTGCAGGGCGGATATATCTGGGATTGGGTAGACCAGGGCATGGAAGCCTACGACGAGGAAGGAAGACTTTACTATACATACGGTGGTGATTATGGCGTGGATACGCCCAGCGACGGGAACTTTCTCTGTAACGGGTTGGTAAACCCCGATCGCACCCCCCACCCTGCCCTCACCGAAGTGAAATATGTGCATCAGAATTTCGGGTTTGAAGCGGTCGACTTGTCAAAAGGCGTCTTCCGTATCGTAAACCGGCAGTACTTCTCCAATACGGAGAATTACACCTTCAGATACAATATCACAGAAAATGGAAAGGAAGTGGCCTCAGGCATATTGCAAGTATCCCTGTTGCCACAAGCAACCACAGAAGTTACAATACCTTTGGCTAACCTCCAGCCCAAAAGCGGCGCAGAATATTTTGTCAACTTCGAAGTAGCACTAAAGGAAGCGGAACCATTCATCCCCGCGGGATATACCGTGGCCATAGAGCAATTCAAACTGCCGCTTTCCACACCCAAACAGGCATATGCCGATAGCGACAACAGTCCGGTACTGAAGGTGGATCAAACCGGAAACAACATCCGTGTCACTTCGCCGCGGTTAGAATTTATATTCGACAAGGTAAACGGTATGGTCACCTCGTATAAGGTAGATGGTACCGAATATTTCGACAAAGGTTTTGGGGTTCAGCCTAATTTTTGGCGTGCCCCGAATGACAACGACTACGGAAACGGTAATCCTCACCGACTGCAGGTCTGGAAGGAGTCAAGCAAAGATTTTAACGTGACAGATATAAAAAGTTATCAGGAGGGCGATAATATAGTGGTGGAAACTACCTATCTGCTCGCCGCCGGTAATCTTTACTCTGTGAAATACCATATCTATCCATCAGGAATCATAAAAGTAAACGTGCAATTCCATTCCACAAATATGGAAGAGACAAAAGTCACCGCCTCAGAAGCTACCCTCACAGCCACTTTCTCCCCGGAAGCCTCTGCCGCACGCAAGGCATCCTCTACTTTAAATGTACCGCGTATCGGCGTGCGATTCCGTATGCCGGCAACGATGAGCAATATTTCCTATTTTGGCCGTGGACCGGGAGAAAACTATATCGACAGGGCCTCCGGCTCTAAAGTAGGTTACTACAAAACCACTGCAGACGAAAATTACTTCCCCTATGTGCGTCCACAGGAGAACGGACACAGAACCGATACCAGATGGGTGGCCCTCACCAATGGAACGGGAGGATTGATGGTAGTCGCCGACAATACGATAGGTTTCAATGCACTGCGTAACAGTGTGGAAGATTTTGACTCCGAAGAAAATAGCAACAGGCCTTATCAGTGGAACAATTTCAACAGCGAAGAGATCGCGTCCCGTTCCGATGAGGAGGCGAAAAACAAACGGCCTCGTCAGACACATGTCAATGATATTGTTCCGAGGGATTTCGTGGAAGTGTGTATCGATATGAAACAGCAGGGTGTTGCCGGATATAACAGTTGGGGAGCGCGTCCCCTACCCGAATACAGTATTCCGGCCAATCAAGATTACCAATGGGGTTTCACATTGATTCCGGTGAGAGACAAAGCGGAGATCTCCAAGAAATCGCTTTTAAAATATCATTGAGGCAAATAACTCTTTTCTTTAAAAGAGGCCATTTTACCCTACCGGAATGGTCTCTTTTTTTATAATAAAACGAGAAAAGAAGTGTCATTTTGTCTGATATCAGACCCTTCTCAGTCGTGACATCAATCAAAAACAAGCCATTTTGTCATTTATCCACTCCGAAATGAGATGAATTCCTCTCGGCATATATTTTGCCTTTTTAATAATACAAGAACAAAAAATAAAAGAAAGGAACAAAATTATGGCAATTATCAGACGTACAAACAACTGGTTACCGAGTGTGTTCAATGATTTTTTCGGTAATGAATGGATGGAAAACAGCAGCAAATCAGTACCTGCCATCAACATCCAACAAAATGAAAATGGCTTTACAGTGGAGGTCGCCGCTCCGGGCATGACCAAGGAAGATTGTGTAGTGAGGATCGACGAGGATAATAACTTAGTGATCTCTTTTGAGAAGAAGAACGAACAGGAAGAGAAAGAGAAAAAGGGGGCCTATTTGAGACGCGAATTCTCTTACACGCAATTCCAAAGGAGGATGATACTCCCCGACGATACAGTGAAAGAGAAGATTTCTGCAAAAGTGGAAAACGGAGTTTTGACCGTTGAAATTCCCACTCTAAAAGAAGAGAAGGCGTCCATCTCCAAGCTCATTGAAATTCAATAAGGTGCAAGAGATGACAACAAAAGGGAGCGGGCTATCACAGTCTCGCTCTCTTTTTTTAATATTTCCGATTATTCAAGTAGATCAACAACAGGCGCAAAAGATCTTTGAGCTGATCGTCGATGACAAGTTTCGATATGATCTCTTCCGCCTCAGTCAGTAACTGCCGTATCTTTTCATAGGCATACTCTACCCCACCCTCTTCTTTGGCAAAGTCAAGCACCTTTTCGATATTCTCATCCGAATAGTCTCTCGATTGAATTATCTGCAAAATCTCATCAGAGATTTTGCTAGGTGCATGTTGCAGGGCATATATAAGAGGAAGCGTTAGTTTACCCTCCCGGATATCGTTTCCGGTAGGTTTACCCACATCGTTTTTATAATAATCAAAGATATCATCCCTTATCTGAAAACAGATACCCAGAATTCCTCCCAACCGATTGAATTCGGAGACAATTTCCGGCGAAGCACCTCCCGTAATAGCTCCAATAGTGGTACTGGCACGTAATAAAGATGCTGTTTTCTTTTCGATCACCTGGAAATAGGATGCTTCGTCTATAAGAATCTCCTCGGCAAGTGAGAATTGCACCAACTCCCCTTCAGCAAGGCTTTTTCCCAGCTCCGACATGATTCGCACAATATTGAGATCCTTGGTCTTTACACTTTCTGTCAAAGCCGACGATAGAAGATAATCACCCACAAGCACCGCCTTGGTATTATCAAAAACAGCATTCACAGAATGTCTGCCTCTACGCATATCAGACTTATCAATCACATCATCATGTATAAGCGTGGCTGTATGTAACAGTTCAACAGTTACAGCACCATGGTATGTCTCCGGGATGATTTGTCCACAAGCTTTGGCGACCAACAATACCAGCATGGGCCTTAACCGCTTTCCGTTAGTATTAAAGACATAATCGATAATTCCTGAAATACGGGGATTGTCGCTTTTGATCGATTCTCGCAAATAAGTATTAAAAAGCTCCAGTTCTTCTTGTAAAAAGTCTCTTATGATCTGACTCTGATCCATCGCATCCTGAATTTTATGTCACAAATTTATAAATTATTCTCCTCCCGGCAACAAATATTCGTAACTTTACACTCATTAATCAGAATTCACTTACAATTATGCACAAAAACAGACTTTTTCTTCTGGATGCCTATGCGCTTATTTATCGCTCTTATTATGCATTTATCAAAAATCCGAGGATAAATTCAAGAGGGGAGAACACATCTGCCATCTTCGGCTTTGTGAACACTTTGGAAGAGGTACTCCAAAAGGAAAACCCATCACATATCGCGGTAGCATTCGATCCTGAAGGACCTACTTTCCGGCATCAGGAATATGAAGCCTACAAGGCACAACGGGAAGCCACTCCGGAGGATATAAAACGGTCGGTCCCCATTATAAAACAGATCATTGCCGCTTATAATATCCCCATACTGGAGGTGGCCGGTTACGAAGCCGACGACGTGATCGGCACCATTGCGAAGCAAGCGGACAAAGAACGGTTCGAGGTCTATATGATGACGCCCGATAAGGATTACGGACAACTTACCGAATCCCATATCTTTATTTACAAACCCAAATATGGCAGCAACGACTTTGATATCCTGGATGACAGGAAAGTGATGGAGAAGTATGACCTTTCCACTCCCGGGCAGATGATCGACCTGTTAGGATTGATGGGAGATACCTCAGATAATATCCCGGGCTGTCCGGGAGTAGGAGAGAAGACGGCCATAAAATTGCTCAAAGAGTTCGGCAGCATTGAAAACCTGCTTGAGCAGACCCATCAACTGAAAGGAGCACTCCAAAAGAAGGTAGAGGATAACCGGGAACAGATCCTTTTCTCAAAATTCCTGGCTACTATCAAGACTGATGTACCCATTGAAGTAGACGAGAACGATCTTGCCCGGAAAGAGATGAACAAAGAGGCGATGAAAGCGCTTTTTGAAGCGTTGGAGTTCCGCACATTCCTGAATCGCATGTTCAACCAGCCCCCTACCCCAGCGGCCATCACACCCAAAGGGCCTGTACAGGGCGATCTCTTTGCCACATTCCAAGAGGAAGATGTCTCGGAAACCACATCAGAGATCATTCCCGAAAACGAACTATCAGTCAGCTACACCGATATCCACTCCACACCCCACAATTACACCATGATATGTTCGGAAGAGGAGATGGAGGAGCTGTCTAAAAAGTTGCTATCGCAAAAGTCAGTCTGCTTCGATACTGAAACCACCGGTACGGATCCGTTACTGAGTGATCTGGTAGGA
>JBAYRG010000007.1:0-24052 GCA_041676805.1 Proteiniphilum sp. | reverse complement strand
TTCCATGCCTCTTTTCATGCCTCTTTCTTCAGACTGTTCAATATACGCAAGGGTAGCCAGATAGTCGCGATAGACCTTGATACTTTCGTCATATTTTTCGCGCTCCTCTTTGCTCATCGAAGCGATATCAGTAATCTGTTCGAGTTTTTCAAAGACCGCCTTGCGAGCCTTGAAAGGTATTCTTTCTAGTGTTTCCATATTCTTCAATACATAAATCCATCGATCAAAATCCGTATCACATTCCCTCTCCTCTTTCCTGAATGAGGGAAGTTCTATAAAAATAAAACGCAGCTTGTCGCTAAATTGTTCATGCGTCTCCCTATCGGCAAGAATGATGTCGGTACGCAACTTTCCCGGGGTATCATGTAAACGGAAATTCACAAAAAATACCCCATATACCGCTTTCAACTCAAATAACCATTCCCTCCCCCGCTGGCCTTGGCGGGCAATAGCTTGGGAGAGATAATATAACCCCCGATCGGCAAAATTGACCTGGTGTATATTCTGCATCTCCACGATAAAGTACTCACCGTTTTCGGTAGTACAATAAATATCATAAATAGTTCCACGGTCTCCCTCGAATTCCGGCAAAAGCTCCTTGTCAAGGAAACGGATATCCCTGATGTCTCTCTCTCCTTTAAGTAGATCGTTCAGAAAATCGATAAGCAGTTCTTTGCTGACCTCCTGTCCGAAAATTTTCTTGAATCCCACGTCGGTAAACGGGTTGATAAAGCGTGCCATCTCTTCTGTCTTTTCCCTGCAAACTTAAATATAATAAAAACCAAATGGTAAGACAAACTTGTTTGAGCTTACCTGAAGCGCATCTTATATTCTACAAATATAGCTAAAATCTCCCCAAAAATCTAACAGACAGATAAAATAAAAAATATGCCCCATAGTGAACTTACGCCTCCAACTTATTTATCGGATACGCCACAATTTCACCAATAAATGCAAATAGATATTATCTATCCCCAATAATAGATCCTATTGTCCTTTCAAAAAGAAGAAATATTCCGCAAATACAATTTAAATAGATTAATCTAATAATATGTCGATCGTTAAAATTATATTTTTAAGCTAAAACATAATAGAATTTACCTGTAAAGAGTAAAAACAGAGACAGAGACAGAGACAGCGTTAAATAAAAAAGCTCCTTCGGTGGTTATTCAGACCGGAGGAGCCTCTATATAAAAACCTGTTTTATATCTATGAAGATCAACTGAATTTGGCAAGTTCCCTCTTTATCTCCTGGAGTGTATTTTCACTCACAGGCACCAATGGCAATCGAAGTTCGTTGCGGATCATACCTTTCAGGCAGAGCAGGCATTTTACCCCCGCAGGATTACCTTCCACGAACATGAGATGGAATAATTCTTCAAAATCGGCATTCATCTTACGGCGCGCCTCAGCAATGTTGCCTTCGAGGGCATTCCTCACCAGCCATACCATCTCACCGGGAAAAGCATTGGCGAATACCGATATCACCCCTATCCCTCCAAGTGCGATCACGTCGGTGGTAATGGCATCATCACCCGAAATCAGGTAAAACCCTTCAGGAGCCTTGTCTATAATCGCCTTGATTTGGCTAAGATCTCCGGAGGCTTCCTTCACCGCAACGATATTACCGCAATCGCGGGCCAAACGCAGTGTGGTCTCAGCCGTCATATTCACGCCGGTCCTTCCGGGCACATTGTATAGTATAAGTGGTAACGGGGAGGCCTGCGACAAAGCAGAGTAATGTTGATAAAGGCCTTCCTGGGTGGGTTTATTATAATAAGGCGTGACCGAGAGGATAGCGCTTATCCCTGAAAAATCACCGGTTTCCAGATCACTGACAAGATCGGCCGTATTGTTACCGCCCATCCCCATCACTACCGGAATTTTACTATCTACCTGCTCTACGATAAAACGCACCACATCATTCTTCTCCTTCTTCGAAAGCGTGGGAGTCTCGGCAGTAGTACCCAAAGCCACAATATAGTCTGTCCCACTCTCCAGATGGAATTGTACCAACCGGGAAAGTGCTTCGTAATCTATGGAATTATCATCCTTGAAAGGAGTGATTAGGGCTACTCCTAAACCTCTGAGATCAACTTCTGACATGAAATGGTTGTTTTTTCCAGCAGTTTATTCACGGAATGCCTATTTGAAGAACAAATTGATTCCGATTTACAAAGATATATATTTTTCATATGATTATTTTACTTTTTCAAATCAATCTGAAAAAACGCTTTCATTGGGCTAAATGAGCGGCAGATAACCAACAAATAAACAGCCATAGATTTAATCGATAGAAACAAGAAAATTATTTAATGATAATAAGTCAAAATCATTCTGATAATAGTATCTTTGTAGTAAAGTAATTAATAGAAATCGTATGCGATTTAACCCTGAAACATACCGTATTCCGGACATCCCTATGCATCCGTTTATCAACGAGGAGGAGATATGGGACTATCTGGATAATGCCCCTTTCTCACCCGAGAAGGTACGACAGATCGTGGATAAGTCGCTGGCTAAAAATCGTCTGAACCTGAAAGAAACAGCAACCCTTATCAATGCAGAAGACGAAGAATCGATTACTCTTATCAAAGAGGGAGCCAAAGCGCTCAAAACAAAAATATATGGCAACCGTATTGTACTGTTCGCCCCGCTCTATGTGGGCAATAAATGTGCCAATGACTGTACCTATTGCGGCTTCAGGGTGTCGAACAGGGAGCAGGTGAGAAAAACACTTTCCCGGGATGAACTGGTCAAAGAGATCGAAGCCCTGGAAGATAGCGGCCAAAAAAGGTTAATACTGGTCTTTGGTGAACATGCAGAATACAATCCCGAATTCATCGCGGATACGGTGAAGACAGCCTATAGCGTAAGGAAAGGACACGGCGAAATCAGACGGGTGAATATCAATGCCGCACCGCTGGATATAGAAGGATTCAGGATAGTAAAAGAGGCGGGAATCGGTACTTATCAGGTGTTTCAGGAAACCTACCACCGGGAAGCATACAAACAGTATCACTTACGGGGGAAAAAATCTGATTATGACTGGAGGCTCTCTTCACTCGACCGGGCACAAGAGGCCGGCCTGGATGATGTAGGCATCGGCGCATTGATCGGCCTTTATGACTGGCGCTTCGAAGTGATGGGGCTGGTACGCCATACCAACCATTTGGAGGCATGCTATAATGTGGGGCCACACACCATCTCTTTTCCCAGGATCAAAGAGACATCGATGCTCAGGATAGGAGAACGCTATTTCGCTTCCGACGAAGAATTTGCCCGATTGGTAGCCATCCTTCGTCTGGCGGTGCCTTATACCGGCATGATACTTACCGCCCGTGAACCGGCAAGACTGCGTAATGAGCTGATACAATACGGTGTATCGCAAATTGACGGTGGAACAAAAATAGAATTGGGCAGCTATGTCTCCCAACAGAAAAATCTCGACATGAACAGGAGCCAATTCCATATCAATGATGATCGTTCACTCAATGAGGTCATTGACGAGCTGCTGCAACAGGGGATGCTTCCTTCGTTTTGCACCGCCTGCTACCGCCTCGGCAGAACCGGTGAACACTTTATGGAGTTTTCTGTCCCGGGTTTTATCAAACGATTCTGCACACCCAACGCAATACTTACCCTGGCGGAGTACCTGGAGGACTATGCCCCCGAAACAACCGCGCAAAGAGGCTGGAAAGTGATAGAAGAAAATATGGAAGAAATGAGTGTAAAGATGCAGCACGAGGTAAGGGAAAAAATCGGTAGGATTAAACAGGGGGAAAGGGATCTGTATCGGTAGTTATGAGTATAAACAGTGTACATATAGGTATATTCGGACGTAGAAATACGGGTAAAAGTTCGTTGATCAATATGCTCACCGGACAAGATATTTCCATAGTCTCCAACTTCCCGGGAACAACGACTGACCCCGTGAAGAAATCGGTGGAAATCTTCAATATCGGACCGGCCGTGCTGATCGATACAGCCGGAATAGACGACCTGGGAGAGATCGGGAATAAAAAAATCCGGAAATCACGGGAAGTAATCCTGAAGGTTGACTGTGCCATCCTGTTGATTGCCGGCAATCAGTTCGGTGATTACGAAGTGCAACTGATCGAGCAGTTTAAGAAGAATGATGTACCTTACCTCTTTGTCCATAACAAAAACGATATCGACAAAATTGCCGCCATCACCGTAAGCGCCATAAAACAACACTCCAACGCGGAGATTGTCGATTTCAGTACTATCAAACCGAACGACAAAGAGAGATTGATTGCCGCGCTAAAACGAATCATCCCGACCACAGCTTTTCAAAGGAATTCCCTTATCGGTGACCTGGTAGAGCCAAAAGACGTAGTACTGCTCATCACTCCTATCGATAGCGAAGCACCGGAGGGACGGATGATACTGCCACAAAATCAGGCCATCCGCGATGCCCTGGACAACCACTGCATCACCGTAGTGGTAAGGGAAAGTGAAATCGTGGATTTCCTACAATCAGGCATCAGGCCTGCTTTGGTAATTACCGACAGCTCACTATTCGGAATGGTAGCTGAAGTGCTTCCGGAAGATATCCCCCTGACCAGTTTCAGTATCCTCTTCGCCAGGATGAAAGGTAATTTCTCCGCTTTTCTGGAAGGTACACCGCATATCTCACGGCTCAAAGAGGGCGACAAGATACTATTGTTGGAGAGCTGTACGCTCCAAACCAGTTGTGACGATATCGGCAGGGTAAAAATCCCCAAACTGTTACAGCAATTCACCGGAAAAGAGTTCGATTTCACAATCATCTCCGGGCTGTCGGAGCTCCCTGCCAAGACACGGGATTTCTCGCTCGTCATTCAATGTGGCGGTTGCATGGTAACCCGCAAGCAGTTACTGAACCGGCTCCGTCCGTTTATTGAGCGGGGCATACCGGTAACCAATTACGGAATGGTACTGGCATATATACATGGTATCTTCAGAAGGGCCACCAAAATGCTCGAAAGGGAACCTGTCAACCTATCCCTATTTCCGGATAATTGAAACTTTTTGCCACACGCCGGATCGAAAGAGACCGGTTATTTTTTGTACTCGACAATAATTGCAATATTATGTTCTTTAGCCAATTGGAGCATATCATTAGATACCCGTTTACTACGAGCAAAAATAATACAGGAAATATTGGATATTTCAGCGGTACGGATTGTCTGGAAAGTACACAACCCGGTTATTAGAAGCATGTTTTCCATAAAATAGCGCAATACATCGCTTATCAGATCCGAAGCGAAAACATTTGTGTAATCGTGGCGTGTATGACAATCGGATTGAATTGTACCGTCAATAATTTCGTTTACCTGATATAAATTCATTTTATTTTAAGACAATACACGAAAATAGCTATCCTTATGTTTCCTGGAATACTCTCTCCACATAGTGCGTATGCAATAGGCGGTGTGACTTCTCACCCAGAGGTTCATCAAGAAAATCCTTATATATCCTTGTTATTTCCGGGTTTTCGTGTGATTTACGTATCGCCTTATGTTCATCTTCAAAGTAAATGGATGCGGCACGCTTTTCACGTATTTCCGTGTTGGTCGGTATGGGCTGTCCTCCCCCTCCCAGACAACCACCCGGGCATGTCATCACCTCGATGAATGCATACGCAGATGTGCCATTTTTGATTTGATCCAACAATATACCGGCATTTTTAAGCGTGTGGGCAACCGCCACTTTCAGTATTGTTCCGTTCAAATTGACGTCGGCTTCTTTTATCCCCTGCAAGCCCCGGACCGATCTGAAATCGATGTTGTCCAATTTTTTTCCTGTGTAAAGCTCATAGGCAGTTCGCAAAGCCGCTTCCATTACCCCACCGGTAGAACCGAATATAACTGCCGCACCGGTCGATTCGCCCAACGGGCTGTCGAACTCCTCTTTCGGAAGTTGTGCGAATTGAATCCCGGTCTCACGAAACATCCGTGCAAGCTCCCGGGTGGTGAGGGAGTGATCCACATCAAAAAAGCGCTCCTCTTCGGTAAGGATCAATTTTTCTTTCCAGTATTGGAATGCGCCGTCCATCTCAGGCCTGCGCGCTTCATATTTTTTGGCGGTACAGGGCATGATGGATACCACCACGATATCCCGCGGATCAATGCCTGTCATTTCGGCATAATAGGTTTTAGCTACCGCGCCGAACATCTGCTGCGGCGATTTACAGGTGGACAAATGCCCCAACTGTTCTGGATAGAAATGCTCGATAAATTTTACCCATCCCGGCGAGCAGGAGGTGATCATCGGCAATATGCCGCCATTTTTGATCCTATGGATCAATTCATTGCCCTCTTCCACGATGGTCAGGTCTGCCCCAAAATTGGTATCGAAAACCCGCGAGAATCCCAGCCGCCTCAGGCCGGCCACCATCTGTCCCGTCACCAGGCTCCCATAAGGCATGCCCATGGCCTCTCCGATGCCCACCCTGACAGCCGGTGCCGTCTGCACCAGCACTACCTTTTGCGGATCATGCAACGCTGCCCATACTTCACTGATCGAACTTCTTTCAGTGATCGCCCCGGTTGGACAAACCAATGCGCACTGGCCGCAATTTGTACAAGCTACATTTCCCAACCCTTCATCGAGAAAAGTGGATACCTTTGTTTTCAACCCCCGCCCCGAGAAATCGATCGCTTTTACATCCTGTATATTGCTGCAGACAGCAACACAACGCCCACAAAGGATACATTTTTCAGGATCACGGACCAGTGAAAGCGAGGAATCATCTTTGGGGTAATGCTCTTTACGGGTCCGCACAAACCGCTTCGAATTGATCCCCAACGTAAAGGTTAACTGTTGCAGCTCGCAGTTCCCGTTCCGGTCGCAGACCAGGCAATCCTGCGGATGGTTAGCCAATAACAGCTCAACATTCAATTTCCGGACCTCCATGGCACGCGGGCTATTGGTCAAAATCTCCATCCCTTCGGTAACCTGTGTGATGCAGGAGCGCAACAAAGACCTGGCCCCTTTCACCTCTACTACACACACTCCGCAGGAAGCATTTTGGGATACATCCTTCAAATAACACAAAGAGGGCACATGAATGCCAACCGAACGGCAAGCTTGCCAGATGGTACATCCTTCGGCTGCCTGGACAAGCTGGTTATTTATCCTGATTTCCATAATATGCGATTTTACCTATTGACATTTGACATCACACCGCAGGCACCTCTCCACTTCGTTGCGGGCCTGTTCACCCGTAAATCCGAATGAGATCTCATTGAAATTATTCACCCTGTCTTTCACCGAGAGTCTCCTGGCCACATTCTTAGGACTTGGCTTCGGGTTCACGGGCACCTTATTTCCATAGTGGAATTCGCGCGACAAAAGATGAAATCTCTCTTCGCCCATCAACGCCTTGTCGATAGCGGCAGCGGCTTTCTTTGCCATTCCCATTGCCTCCGCGGCGGTGGAAGGACCGCTGACAGCATCGCCGCCGGCATAGATCTTCGGCTCAGATGTTTGACAGGTGAACGCATCCACCTTGATCCTGCCATCTTTTGCCGTATCCAGATTATCTCCCAGATTCTCTGAGTCGACCTGCTCCCCGATGGCCAGGACAATGGAATCACACGGAATTTCTTCAAATATCCCGGTTGCCACAGGTTTCCTTCTTCCCGACCGGTCAATGCCTCCCCGCGACATTTTTTCGACACGCAACGCCCTGACCTGCCGTGAGGCGTCGGCAATAATCTCATGGGGAGATGAAAGGAATCTATATTTTATTTTTTCCTCTTCCGATTCAAATATCTCAACGGCATTGGCAGGCATGTCGCTCTTTTCGCGTCGATATACAATGGTCACATCCTTGCCCAGGCGTAAGATACTGCGAGCGGCATCGATGGCTACGTTACCGGCACCGATGATTACTACTTGCCGGCCAAGACCGGGTACTTTACCTGATGCGATCATTTTTAAAACTTCAGTGCCGGCCAGGACACCCTTTGCATCTTCACCCGGGATATTCAAATCGATATCTTTCCATGCTCCAATCGCCATATAAATGGCGTCAGACTCTTTTTTCAGCTCCGTCAACGAGAGATTGTCGCCCAGTCGTTGATTGAACCTGAATTGAACCCCCAGCTTCTTGATCACCTTTATTTCTTTCTGTAGAAGCTCTTTAGGCAAACGATACTGTGGAATACCGAAGCGAAGGACTCCGCCGGCTGTCGGCAAGGCGTCGTAAACAGTAACCTCATGCCCTAAGCGTACAAGATAAAATGCAGCCGTAAGCCCGGCAGGTCCGGCACCCACGATGGCGATCCGTTTTCCGGTAGGAGGTAGTTTCTCTTTGACCAACTTCCGGTAAATCTCGTTCTCTTTTCCGAGCTGATACATGGTGTCCGCCAGATAACGGTGGATCTCTCCCTGTGAAACCGGCTGATCCAACATCTCACGTCGGCAGCGCATCTGGCAATGGAAGTGACATATCCTGCCGATCGTTCCCGGCAGCGGGTTATCGCGTAGTGTGAGTTCAAAAGCATCTTCCCATCTATCCTCTTTTATCAGTTCGATATATCCGGGAATGTTCATGTGCAGCGGGCAACTGTTTTCACACAAGGCCATATACAACGATTCGCACGTCCCCGCCCGACAACGTTTTTCCCTGATATGTTCCTCATACTCATGCCTGAAATATTTCAACGTGGTCATGATGGGATTGGGTGTGGTCTGCCCGAGCGCGCAAAGCGATGAATCTTTGATGACACTGCTTAACAGCTCCAGCAAGGACAAATCGGCAGGAGTACCCTGCCCTCTTGTGATGCGGGTGAGGATGGCGAGCGCCTGGGCGGATCCTTCACGGCAGGGTGTACATTTTCCGCACGATTCCCCGGCATTGAATTCGAGGAAATAACGCGCCACATCCACCATGCAGTTGTCCTGGTCCATCACCACCATACCACCCGAACCCATGATGGCTCCGATGCTGTTCAGCGACTCGTAGTCGACAGGCGTGGAAAAATATTCCAACGGTATACAGCCTCCCGAAGGACCTCCTGTCTGTACCGCTTTTACCCGCTTGGAAGTGCCTGTCCCTTCACCGATACTGAAAACAAACTGTTCCAGTTTAGAGCCCAGCGGAAGTTCCACCAATCCGGTATTCTTCACCTTGCCGACCAGCGAAAACACTTTTGTACCGGTACTTTTTTCCGTACCAATGGCGCTGAACCATCTGCTCCCTTTCTCTATGATGACAGGCACATTGCACCACGTCTCCACATTGTTAATGTTCGTGGGCTTTCCGTACAGCCCCCTGCTGGCAGGATAGGGAGGGCGTGGCATCGGGCGTCCGGCCTTTCCTTCAATGGAGGCGATCAGCGCCGTCTCTTCACCGCAAACAAATGCTCCGGCACCTTCCACGATATCCAGCCTGAAGCTGAAACTGGAATCCAAAATATTGTCACCCAACAGTCCAAATTCTTCAGCCTGTCTGATAGCGTTTTTGAGCCGTTTTACAGCAAGCGGATATTCGGCCCTCACATAAGCGATCCCTTTGTCGGCCCCCATGGCGTACGCACCTATCAGCATACCCTCGATCAACATGTGCGGATCACTCTCAATCTCATTGCGATTCATGTAGGCTCCGGGATCACCTTCATCGGCATTGCAGATAATATATTTCTGATCGGACTCCTGTTTTTGCATGATCGACCATTTTATGCCGGTGGGGAAACCCGCGCCTCCACGGCCGCGAAGCTGTGCCTCCATCACCTCGTTGATCACGTCAGTCGGCTCGAAGCCGGCAAGCACCTTGACCAGGGCATTGTATCCGCCTACGGCAATATAATCGAGGATCTCTTCCGGATCAATAAGTCCTGCATGGCGTAACACCACTTTCTGCTGCCCTTTGAAAAAAGGAATTTCGTCCCAATGCGGAATATTTTCATATGCTTTACCAAATTCCACTCTTGAGGTCAAGAAATCCCATTCGTCTATCCTGCACAAAAGCTTGTCACGGCAGATCGTATCTTTCCCCAGACTTGCGACGATCTGTTTTGCATCCTTTTCGTTTACTTTGCTGTAAACCAACATCGGTTTACCCGGCTGGTAAAGCATTACCACCGGCTCTTCAGCACAAAAGCCGAAACAGCCTGTCTGTTTCAGTTTACAATCGATTCCGGTCTCCGTTATTTGCTTCTGAACCTGATGAAAAACCATATCGGCTCCGTTGCCAATGCCACAAGTCCCCATCCCTACCAGTATCATTGGCATGACAGGAAGTATTCTTTCCTGGTGCTGCTCTTTTATTATTTTAATCTCGGACGGTTTCATACGATTATATATTTAGATACAAGAATCAAGACACAAGACGAATATGCCAATCAGATAAGCAAGTTCGAATACGAAAAATCGACAAATAGCTATGTTAAGCTCTCTTTACCGTTTTTTCCGGAGTTTCCCTCTTTTCAGTTTATCCAGTATATTCAATAATTTTTGTGAATTCATATTGCTATAAATAACTCCATCCACCTCAACAACAGGCGATTGAGCGCACTGTCCGAAGCAAGCTACCGTTTTAATGGTGAACAGGTTGTCGGGAGTGGTATAAGAGGATTCCGTATCATTTTCATCTCTTCTGAGACCCACGACAGCGGCGATATCATCCAGCAGGGCTTTAGACCCTTTGGTGTGACAAGCTGTACCCCTACAGACAACAACAGTGTGCTTACCTTGTGGTGTTAAGTTGAAGTAAGAATAAAAGGTGACTACACTATATACCTGCGTATAAGGTATTTTCATTTTTCTTGAGATCTCAGCCAACGTTTCGCCGGGAAGATATTTCAGGTGATTTTTCTCTTGTATCTCTTCCAGTGTCGTAAGCAGCATCCCTGGTTTTCCCCGGTGCTTTTCAATGATCTCATCGAGGATAGCTTCTGAAACAGGAACATGAGCCAGTGTTTCCATAAAGACAGATTTTTATTATGTATATACAATACAACCGACAATTATACCGGATTGACGGCTTCCTTAGTTTAACCGCACTTACACCTACAAATATAACACACTTATATGGATTAATGAAATTTTTCTTTAATTATTTTCCAATAAATCATTATATCTTATATAATATGCATCATATATCTGATAATCTATTATTTAATCCAATTGTTCAATACCATTATCTGTAATAGATGGAAATAGTAGAATACAACTCAAAATATGCATATTAATAAATTATTTTGTACTTTTGCAGCCAAAGAGCCGTTATCTATCCACACATAATTAAAAGACGACCTATCTCTTTATGTGTGAATGGAGTATTTTTCTATAATGACGATGGCTGAGAAAATATCCTATTTATGCATAATTCAGAACTGAGTGAACAAGAGGTAATACGCAGGCAAAGCCTGGAAGAGTTGAGAGCATTGGGAGTGGAACCTTATCCTGCCGCCCTATATAATGTAAACACCTATTCCACAGAGATAAAAGACAAATTCAGTGACGACGCGGAACGGTGGCAAGTAAGTATTGCCGGCCGTATCATGAGCCGCCGTATCATGGGAAAAGCCTCTTTTGTAGAGTTGATGGATTCCAAGGGGCGGATACAAATCTATATTACCCGTGACGATATTTGTCCGGGAGAAGAGAAGGAACTCTACAACAGCGTATTCAAAAAACTGACCGACATAGGTGATTTTGTAGGAATAGAAGGCTTCGTTTTCCGCACCAAAACCGGAGAGATCTCCGTGCATGCGGAAAAGTTCATATTGTTATCGAAATCATTGAAACCACTGCCTGTCGTGAAGATGAAAGATGGCGTGGCATACGATAAATTTTCCGATCCCGAATTACGCTACCGCCGGCGTTATGTAGACCTGCTGGTGAATGACGAAGTAAGGGATATCTTTGTAAAGCGCACCCGTACCTTCGACGCCATGCGTGAATTCTTTAACGGTTATGGTTATCTCGAAGTAGACACACCCGTACTGCAAAATATTCCCGGTGGAGCGGCTGCACGACCGTTCACCACCCACATGAACGCGCTCGACATCGAGCTCTATCTCCGAATTGCCAACGAGCTTTATCTGAAACGGCTGATAGTAGGGGGATTTGAGGGTGTGTATGAGTTCTCGCGTAACTTCCGCAACGAGGGAATGGACCGCACACACAATCCGGAATTCACGGTAATGGAAATATACGTTTCTTATAAAGATTATAAGTGGATGATGGAATTCACCGAACAGATGCTGGAGCACGTTGCGATAAAAGTACTCGGAACGACAAAAACAAAAGTAGGTGATACGGAAATCGACTTCAAAGCGCCTTACCGGAGGGTGACCATGATTGATGCCATCAAGGAACATACCGGCATCGACATCAGCGGCATGAATGAAGAGCAATTGCGGAATACATGTAAACAGCTGGGCGTGGAACAGGATAAGACCATGGGGAAGGGTAAACTGATCGACGAGATCTTCGGTGAAAAGGCCGAAGGGAAATATATCCAACCCACCTTTATCATCGACTATCCCATCGAGATGTCACCACTCTGTAAACGTCATCGGGATAATCCTGAACTGACCGAACGGTTCGAGTTGATGATCAACGGAAAAGAGCTGGCCAACGCCTATACGGAACTGAATGACCCGATTGATCAGCGTGAACGATTTGAAGAGCAACTCCGGCTCTCGGAGAAAGGAGACGATGAGGCGATGTTCATCGACCAGGATTTTCTACGAGCCTTAGAATATGGCATGCCCCCCACTTCAGGGATGGGTATCGGCATGGACAGGCTTGCCATGCTCCTTACCGGACAGACCTCGATACAGGAAGTACTCCTTTTCCCGATGATGCGTCCGGAAAAAATGAATCTGGCTAACCCCACTCCCGATGAGGCAAAAGGGGTAGCCAATGCTTCGGAACTCTAAAGTCTGATTGTAAAACAACCTATAAACGCATAATGGGGTCTATCGGAAAAATCTGCATTCTGGGTGGTGGGACATGGGGAACAGCGCTGGCAAAAATCGTACTGATGAACCAGAAGCATATAAACTGGTTTATTCGGAGAGACGATCAGATAGAGGGTTTTTATAAGCTGGGACACAATCCCGGCTATCTACCCAATATAAAATTCAACCTGGCACAGATCACATTCTATTCTAATCTGGAAAAGGCAATTAAAGAGTCAGACACTGTCATTATCGCCATCCCATCACCTTATGTGAAACAATATTTCCGACGGATATGGAATAGCACTTTCAAGGGAAAATTCATGGTGTCGGCCCTAAAAGGGATCATCCCGAATGACAATATGGTGATGAGCGAATACCTTGCCAGTAATTTCAAGGTTCCCGTCGAAAATACGGGTGTGCTTTCGGGGCCTTGTCATGCAGAAGAAGTGGCACTGGAACGACTCTCATTCCTGACCGTGGCCAGTAAAGATCAGACAAAAGCAAAGCTACTCTCGGAAGCTATCAGTTCAAGGATACTCAAGGCCGCCGTATCAGATGATGTGGTAGGTATTGAACTGGCCGCCGTATTGAAGAATATCTACGCAATTGCAGCGGGTATCTGCCAGGGCCTGCTTTATGGGGACAACTTCCAGGCGGTACTGATGAGTAATTGTGCCAAGGAGATGTCCCGCTTTCTCAACGGCGTAGTTCCTCTTGAACGTAATATCACTGAACAGCATTATCTGGGAGACATGCTTGTGACAGGCTATTCGCAGTTCAGCAGAAACAGGACGCTTGGAGCGATGATAGGCAAAGGATACTCTGTGAAGTCGGCACAACTGGAGATGGGGATGATTGCTGAAGGATATTATGGAGCAAAATGTATTCATGAACTGAATAGTCGTTTTAATATCTATGCGCCCATTGCTGAAACAGTCTATAAGATCCTCTATGAGAAGATCTTGCCACAAATCAGCATTAAGAAACTGATTGATTTTTTCTGAATAATCTCATTCAATCTATCATCAATCTCATTCAATCTTCCTCAATCTTCAAAAAATTGACAAATCATCAAATCAACAAATCAATATATGGATACGATTCAATTACAGATCAAAGATCTCTCCGGATTTCTTTCGGAAGAGGATATCCTGAAACAGTCGGCACAGGCAGCAACCTGCAATCAGGCACTTCATGACGGCTCACGCGAAGGCAACGATTTCCTGGGATGGGTAACCCTACCCTCCTCCATTACAGACCAGGTATTGAGGGAAATTGAAGAGGCTGCCATTGTACTCCGCACACGCTGCGAGGCTGTAGTGGTAGTGGGTATCGGCGGAAGCTATCTTGGCGCCCGTGCAGTGATCGACGCCCTCTCCTCGTCATTCGATTGGTTGCAGGACAAGAAAGAACGGAAAAATCCTGTACTCCTTTACGCCGGAAACAATATCAGCGAAGACTATCTCTTCGAGCTGATGGGATATCTCAAAGACAAGCAGTTTGGCATTATCAATATCTCCAAATCGGGTACTACCACTGAACCGGCCATTGCCTTCCGGTTACTGAAAGAGCAGCTCGAAGAAAAAGTAGGGAAAGAAGAGGTTAGAAAACGGATCGTAGCCATCACCGACGCATCGAGAGGCGCACTTCGTACCCTGGCAGATACCGAAGGTTATAAAACATTCGTCATCCCCGACAATATAGGAGGACGTTACTCGGTACTCACACCGGTAGGATTACTCCCCATAGCCGTGGCAGGGATAGATATCCGCAAACTGGTAGCCGGAGCGGTGGAGATAGAAAAGGCGACACTGCCCTCCACCTCTTTCGACTACAATCTCCCTGCCATCTACGCGGTAATCCGCAATGAACTGTACAAACGGGGGAAGAAGATCGAGATATTGGTGAACTATCACCCCAAGCTCCATTTCCTGGCCGAATGGTGGAAACAACTCTATGGCGAAAGTGAAGGAAAAGAGGGTGTGGGTATCTTCCCGGCTGCGGTCGACTTCACTACCGACCTGCACTCCATGGGCCAATGGATACAGGAAGGTGAACGTACCATCTTCGAAACGGTGATAACGATTGGAGAAGCCAACGAAAAGGTGCTGATTCCACATGACGAGAGAGACCTCGATGGGTTGAACTATCTGGAGGGAAAACGGGTGGATGAAGTCAACAAGATGGCGGAACTGGGTACCCGTATCGCCCATGTGGACGGTGGCGTTCCCAACTTGACGATAGAAATACCCAAGTTGAACGAAAAATATATCGGACAGCTGATCTATTTTTTCGAAAAAGCATGTGGCATAAGCGGTTATCTACTCGGGATCAATCCTTTCGACCAACCGGGAGTGGAGGCCTACAAAAAGAACATGTTCGCCCTACTGGAAAAACCGGGCTACGAAAAAGCTACCAAAGCAATCAAAGCGAGGTTATAAACAAACAATCACATATTGGAAAATCGGACAAACATGCGCTTGTCCGATTTTTTTTCAATGAGCCAAAAGGGATTTCTCATCCATCTGTATGGTTTTCAAAAGAAAATCATCTATATTTGGAGAATAAAAGATGCGCCTCGGACAAGTTCAAACAAGTTTGACTTGCCTCTCGACTTTCATCTTATTTGGAGAATAAAAGATGCGTCTCGGACAAGTTCAAACAAGTTTGACTTGCCTCTCAACTTTCATCTTATTTGGAGAATAAAAGATGCATCTCGGACAATAAAAAATCAGAAAACAATGTCAACCGCTGAATTAAAACTACAGATATTCCGACAGATAGATTCTCTTGATCAAAAGAGTCTGGAGAAATTACATCATATTGTGGATATACTTATTGATCCTCAATACAATTCTAGTGATTGGGATGAATTAACTGAACAGCAACAGCAAGGCATTTTGGATGCAATAGAAGAAGCAGAAGCCGGTTATATAGTTTCTCACGAAGAAGTAATGAAGAAAGCAAGAACAAAAATCAACAATGCGATACTCCATTGACTGGACAAGATCGGCCGAAACCGATTATTTGCAAATCATCGATTACCTCCTGCAAAACTGGCCTGTATCAGTTGCTGAAAATTTTATTGAGATTACTGAAAATAGAATTCAGCAAATTCAAACATTTCCTCTTTCGTCTGCAATAATTCACGAAAAGAAAAAAATACGAAAATGCGTATTAACCAAACAGAATTCTCTGTATTACAGAGTAATAAAAAACAAAATCCATATATTACGAATTTTTGACGTCCGTCAAGATCCTTCAAAACTACAGTTCTAAAAAATGATTGAAATTCTTACACAATATCTCCAGAAAAATCATTTTTCTCATTTTGATCTCAAAGCAGTCATTTTCGACATGGATGGTGTATTATATGACTCCATGCCCGCACATGCAGAATCATGGCAACAAACGATGGAGGAATTTGGATATACCTCAACAAAACCATTGGAGTTTTATTATCACGAAGGAAGGATAGGTGCCTCTACCATCAACATTATCACTGAACGGGAATTCGGGCGTAAAGCCACCGAAGAAGAAATAAAAAAGATTTACGCGAGAAAATCGGAACTTTTTGCTCAATATAATCAAGGTAAAATTATCCCTGGCATAAAAGAAATTATTAAGTTTGTAAAGTCGCAGGAACTAAAACCCGTGTTGGTCACCGGATCAGGCCAACCTTCACTGCTGGACCGGTTGGACACCCACTTCCCGGGAGTATTTACACCTGAGACGATGGTGACTGCATTCGACGTGGAGCACGGAAAACCTAACCCTCAGCCCTATCTGATGGGATTACAAAAAGGCGGCGTCCTGAAGCCCAATCAGGCCATCGTGATAGAAAATGCACCGTTGGGCATTGAATCTGCCATTGCCGCAGGTATATTCACCATCGCCGTAAATACAGGACCTCTACCCGACTCTGTTTTGACAGATGCAGGTGCCTCGATAGTACTCAACTCAATGGTAGGACTGCTTGAGACCATGCCGGAAATAGTACTTCTGACACAGACAATTACGATTTAGACCAATTTGGTCTCGCAACCGTGTAAAGAAATAGCTTCAACATAAAAATCATCACCTATGAGAACGGCTTTGAATTTACTGGTCTTTCTACTGTTGGCCGGCTGCTCTTCTTCAAAACAAGATCCCATTGATTTGATCAACAGGGAAATAGCAGAGGGGAATTTCACAAGAGCTATGGAACTGGTTGATTCTCTTATGGCCGAAGGGCAGATCAATGAAACATGGCAAAGGGACCTTCTCTTTACAAAAGACTCTTTACATAGGGTAAAACTGGATTTCAACAGAGCGAGGGAGGAGATTGTTGGTTGGATCGAGAAAAACCGGCTATTCACCCCCTCCGATTCTCTGTTAGATAGCTGGGAGCGCTCAGAAGTGCTCGAATTCAGAATTATTGAAGGAGAAAAACGATATTTCCGAAACGCGGCACCCAATATATTCAGGGTAGATGCATCGGCAAGAGAGTTGAATCTAGCATCTTCTCCAAGCTCGGATGTCCCCCGTGATGCTTTATTGACTGATGCCTTCAATCACAAAATCAGTAGTGACACGAAAGGAAAATACCTCCTCCCTGAAAAGAGTATGAAAGTACGCTATACACTGACCGTGAATGCAGATGCGGTTCCTGACGGTGAAATATTGAAAGTATGGTTGCCATTTCCCAGAAAGGATATCGACAGACAAACAAATGTGGAACTGCTCACAACCTCACAACCCGATTACATCTTATCTGACGACAAAACGGCACATACAAGTCTCTATATGGAACAAAAAGCCATAAAAGGTGAACCGTCTGTTTTTTGGACCGATTTCCAATTCACATCCCGGGGAGAATGGTTCGACCTGTCGGAGATAGAGGCAGCTCCTTATGATAAGAATAGTACACTGTTCCGGACATATACGGCAGAGCAGAAACCACACATCGAGTTTTCGCAAACTATCAGGCAGCTGACCGACAGTGTAACCCAAAATGCGCACACGCCGGTAGAAATTCTTCGGGCAGTTTACCGGTATATTGCCTCGAATTACCCATGGGCAAGCGCATTGGAATACTCCACCATCGCCAATATCCCGGAATATGTCCTCAAAAACCGCAAGGGAGATTGTGGACAAGTAGCATTACTGCTAATAACCATGTTACGACACAAGGGTATCCCGGCACGATGGCAGAGCGGATGGATGACGCATCCAGGAGAAGTGAACCTCCACGACTGGGCGGAAGTCTATTTTGAAGGAACAGGCTGGGTTCCGGTCGATATATCATTCGGTCGCGGTAAACCGGTTGCTATCCTTCCGGGAAGGGAATTTTTCATGAGTGGCATCGACTCTTATCGTCTTTATGTCAACTCCGGTTTTTCAGGTGAGTTCTATCCCGTGAAGAGATATCCCCGAAGCGAAACGGTAGATTTTCAGCGAGGTGAAGTGGAGTCGGATCAGTGGAACCTTTATTTCGATCAATGGAAATATAAGATGGAGCTAACCTATCAAGAATAGATACTATTCATTATCTTTGCAACAACGATTGAAACTCATTGAGATAGCTTTTTTTGATATGCAAATAAATGATTACGGATTTCTACGGGTGGCTGCCGCGTCTCCAAGACTCAGGGTGGCAGACTGCAATTACAATACCGAAGAGATAAAAAAAATAATAGTGCGTGCTCAGGAGGAAGAGGTACAGATACTTTGTTTTCCGGAGCTAAGCCTGACAGGATATAGTTGTGGCGATCTCTTTTTTCAGAAGGCATTACAGCAAAAAGCAGTGGAATCGTTATGCAAGCTGGTCCGTTTTTTAGAGGAGAGGCCACCCATCATTATTATCGTAGGCCTTCCCCTACTTGTCAGGGATAGTCTTTACAACGTTGCGGCTGTTTTGTCGGGTGAAGGGATCCTGGGATTTGTCCCCAAAACCTTTATTCCCAATAATAACGAATATTACGAGAAAAGATGGTTTACCTCTGGCAACGATCTTACCGACACGATGGCAACTATCGAAAACAACACACTCAATGTCACTGTAGAGTGGGAGACAAATAAGGTGCCCATCTCCTCCAAAGGGATGATTTTTCATACCTCTTTCGGCAACTTTGGCATAGAAATCTGTGAAGACCTGTGGATGCCCGTTCCTCCGTCGTCCGATCTGGCAATGCAGGGAGCAGATTTGATCTTTAACCTTTCCGCAAGCAATGAGTTGGTGGGCAAGAACGGTTACCGGAGATCTCTCGTGCTGCAACAATCGGGGCGATGCAATGCGGCATATATCTACGCGGCGGCGGGTTGGGGCGAATCAACTACCGACATGGTCTTTTCGGGTGCCTGTTTTATTGCTGAAAACGGATCTTTACTGGCTGAATCGAAGCGATTTTCGGCAGAAAGCGAGCTGATCATCGCAGATATCGACATCGAGGCATTAAGACATGACCGGATAAAAAATAACAATTACTCCTCTTCTGCTCTTCACAATGTAACTGAGGTGAATTGTTATATTGACTTTATCACCCCTGAAAAAATATTTCGGAAATTCAATCCTCATCCTTTCATTCCTTTGGACAAAGAGGTTGAGGAAAGCCTCTCCGAAGTTTTCAACATCCAGACTTATGGACTGGCAAAACGATTATTACATACTGGCATAAAGAAAGTCACCATCGGCATTTCGGGTGGATTGGACTCCACCCTGGCGCTTTTAGTGACTGTCAATGCCTTCGACACGCTGGATCTCCCGCGCGAAAATATCTACGGTCTCACCATGCCCGGTTTCGGGACTACCGGCAGGACATACGCCAATGCCATCACCCTAATGAAATTACTGGGTATAACTGCTAAAGAAATATCAATAGTGGATGCTGTCACGCAACATTTCAAAGATATCGAACAGGATAGCAACAACCATGACATCACCTATGAGAATAGCCAAGCACGGGAACGTACCCAGATACTGATGGATTATGCCAACAAGATCGGAGGAATGGTAATAGGAACAGGTAATATGTCGGAACTGGCGTTGGGATGGGCAACCTACAACGGCGACCATATGTCGATGTATGGCGTGAACTCCAGTATTCCAAAGACACTGGTATCCAATCTGGTAAGATGGATTTCCGATAGCCGGGTCAATGACGCACCAACCCGTGCGCTCTTGCAGGATATACTCGATACCCCCTTCAGCCCCGAACTGCTACCGGCCGGCAATGATGGCAAGATCGCACAGGAGACTGAGCATTTCATAGGTCCCTATGAGCTGCACGATTTCTTTCTACACCGTATGCTGCGGTATGGGGACAATCCTTCGCGTATACTCTTTATGGCTGAACATGCTTTCTCAGGAAAATATGATCCCCCGGAGATCGCAAAATGGATGAAAGTCTTTTACAAACGGTTCTTTGCCCAACAGTTCAAACGCTCTTGCATGCCCGACGGGCCTAAGGTGGGATCGGTAAACCTCTCTCCCCGTAGCGACTGGCGCATGCCAAGCGATGCCTCGGCCAATATCTGGCTTACCGAGTTAGAGGAGTTGAAAATAAAAAAAATAAAATGATATGCAGCCACTCATATCCCTCTTCACTTCATATACCGGAAAACTTCATCCTACACTGGAGCCTTTACCTACTTCCGGTTCGAATCGACGCTATTTTCGACTGAAAAAAGGGGATTTATCGCTGATTGGAGTGTACGGCGAATCGCGTGAAGAAAACCGTGCATTTATATCGCTCTCCCGCCATTTCCAGCAACAGCAACTAAATACACCGGAAATATTTGCCGTCTCAGACGATGAAATGTGCTATATCCAGCAAGATCTGGGAGACGATATCCTGTTCGATGCCATCAAAGGAGGTAGGCTGACGGGGGTTTTCAGTCATGACGAAAAAGCACTCCTGCACAAAACCATCGCACTGCTCGCCAACTTTCAGGTGAAAGGGGCAGAAGGGTTGGATTTCAATCTCTGTTATCCTCTGTCGGAGTTCAACAGCCGTTCCGTATATTGGGATCTGAATTATTTCAAGTATAATTTCCTGAAAACGACCGGTATGGATTTTCAGGAAGATCTACTGGAGAACGATTTTGAGAAATTGGCAGCCAACCTGCTGCGGGATCAATCAGACACATTCATGTATCGTGATTTCCAATCGCGCAATGTGATGCTGGTAGACGGCAATCCCTACTTCATCGATTTTCAGGGTGGCAGGAAAGGGCCGGTCTATTACGACGTAGCCTCATTCCTCTGGCAAGCGAAAGCCAACTTCCCAGAGGAATTGCGGAATGAACTAATTCAGACATATATAGAGTCACTTAGCAAATACCAACCAATAGATAAATCTGCTTTTTTAAAACAACTACGTCAATTCGTGCTTTTCCGTACATTACAAGTACTCGGGGCTTATGGATTCAGAGGATATTTCGAGAAGAAACCGCATTTTATCCAAAGCGTACCGTTCGCATTAAACAACCTCCGCGACCTGCTAAAAGAGGATTTTGAGGAGTATCCTTATCTCAGTGCCATGTTAAAGGAGATGACGGAATTAAAACAGTTCGCCGACACCCAAAGACGAGAACTACACGTGCGTGTATATAGCTTTGCATACAAAAAAGGAATCCCCAATGACAGCTCCGGCAATGGAGGCGGTTACGTATTCGATTGCCGCGCCATCAATAACCCGGGAAAATATGAGCGGTACAGCAATGTAACCGGCCTGGATGAACCGGTAATCCAATTCCTTGAAGAGGATGGAGAAATATTGGAATTTCTAGATAACATCTATCCTTTGTTGGATAGGCATGTGAAACGATATAAAGATCGCGGCTTTACCGATTTGATGATCTCCTTCGGATGCACCGGCGGTCAACACCGCTCAGTCTACGCTGCCCAGAAAACGGCGGAACATATCTCAAGGCAATTCGGCATCAAAGTCTCATTAGTACACCGCGAACAAAATCTGGAACAGGAATTCAGGAAAAGATGAAAACAATGATATTTGCCGCGGGACTCGGCACACGGCTCAAACCCCTCACCAACACCATGCCAAAAGCACTGGTGCCGATCGGAGGAAAACCGCTGTTACAGTATACCATAGAGAAACTGAAAACATCGGGGATCTACGAAATCATTATCAACCTGCATCATTTTGCGGAGCAGATCATCGATTTTGTGGAGATAAATAACCATTTTGGAATCCATATCGAGTTCTCCGACGAACGGGAGAAACTACTCGATACGGGAGGAGGAATCAAAAAAGCATCTCCCTTCTTCAATGACAACCAACCCTTTTTGGTGCACAATGTCGATATCCTTTCCAATATCGACTTACGAAAATTATATGAAGCACACAAACAAAACAACTCCCCAGATCCGAAATACTATTCCGGAGAGCATCGGCTGCGCGGAGCAGAAAACCTCCTCATCCCCCCCAAAAAAATAGCAACACTTGTCTGTAACGAACGGCAAACTTCCCGGTATCTACTCTTTGACAAGAATAACCGTCTGAAAGGGTGGATCAATGAAGCAACAGGTGAAGTGAAGTCCCCTTTTTCAAATTTCAATCCTCAGCACTACCGGAAACTGGCTTTTGCAGGAATTCAAATCCTCGATCCCTCCATTTTCCAATATATGACCGATATTCCTGATCGTTTCCCGATTATCGATTTCTATCTTTCTATATGCGATAGAGAGGATATTTCATGCTATATACCGGACAACCTGGAAATAATGGATGTGGGAAAAATTGATTCACTACAAGAAGCAATGCTCTTTTTAAATCGGCTTTCTTGAGTCTACTTTTTCATCGATACAACCATTCAATACTTTCGCCTATTCGCCCTTCTCTATAAACTTTATATTAAACAATCCGTCACTTTTAACTCAAAGCTTCACTCTTCAATCTGCCTAAATAGTTAAACTTTTCTAATAACCAAGAATATAATAAATTATTTTACTTATACATTTGCACATATAGATTTATTAATTTTAATTTGTAATATATTTTAAAACAATCATCTTAATACAAGATCTAATAGAGTTAAATTATGAGGCAAAATGGATGAGACAGGCAATTTTAACACATTAGAGCCAAAATATAAAGCGGAATTATTTGAAAATGTAATTCCTTTTTGGCTATCACACTCTCAAGACAAGGAGTTTGGAGGATACTTCAGTTGTCTCGACAGGCGGGGCAATATATTTGACACTGATAAATTTATTTGGCTCCAAGGTCGTCAGGTATGGATGTTCTCCATGTTATATAATAAGGTAGAGAAACGACAGGAATGGTTAGAATGTGCCACACAGGGAGCTGAGTTCTTAAAGAGACATGGCCACGATGGCAACTTCAACTGGTACTTTTCGCTCACCCGGGAAGGAAGACCCTTGGTGGAACCATATAATATCTTTTCTTATACCTTCGCGGCCATGGCCTTTGGGCAATTAAGCCTGGCAACCGGCAACCAGGAGTATGCCGATATTGCCAAGCGTACTTTTGAGATTGTCTTGTCAAGGAGAAACAGCCCCAAGGAGAGATGGGAAAAGGCCCATCCCGGCACTCGTCCACTCAAAGGATTTTCCTTGCCAATGATTCTCTGTAACCTCACACTGGAAATCGAACATTTACTCGACGAGGAGATTATCCAACGGACTATGGAAGAGTGTATCCATGAAGTGATGGAGCTGTTTTTGCGTCCTGAACTAGGTGGTATTATAGTAGAGAACCTGAATGAGGATAATACATTGTCCGATTCTTTCGATGGGCGTTTGATCAACCCCGGACACGGGATTGAAGCGATGTGGTTTATCATGGATTTAGGGGTACGACTGAATCGGCCGGAGCTCATTCAGAAGGCAGTGGAAACAACTCTGAACACCGTAAAATATGGGTGGGACAAAGAGTATGGTGGCATCTATTATTTCATGGACAGGAAGGGATTTCCTCCACAACAGTTGGAATGGGATCAGAAACTATGGTGGGTACACATAGAAACATTAATATCCTTATTGAAAGGCTATCAACTGACCGGATCAGAGGAGTCTCTCCAATGGTTCAAGAAAATAGATGATTATACTTGGAGTCACTTTAAAGATCCGGAATATCCGGAATGGTGGGGTTATTTGAACCGTC
>JBAYRG010000006.1:0-24371 GCA_041676805.1 Proteiniphilum sp. | reverse complement strand
TATCGAGAACAAGGAAACCACGATCGGGACAAATATGGAAGGGGTGGCTTCATCCGAAATCAACTCCGGATTATTCAGTTCCTTTCTCGAGAAACAGGATGTGATGGGTGTTTTTGTAGGACACGACCACGACAACAACTATATAGGAATAGAGCATGACATTGCGCTGGCCTTTGGGCGTACGACCGGCATAGATGCCTATGGCGTATTGGAACGGGATGCGCGAATAATACGGTTGTATGAAGATAAATTCCGGTTCGACACTTGGATAAGAACACGCAAAGAGAGGGAACTCGATTATTACTTTCCGTCAGGATTGTCTTCGGTCGATGAAGAGTCGATGACCTACCTTCCTGCAAAAAAAATAAGTGAAGGCGTTGCGAAAAATATTTCCTTGTCGCCGGTAGTAGATCGCGACTCATTTGCTTTGGTATTCAATGGGTTGATAGATATTCCCGAAAGAGGAGTTTACCGCTTCTATACCTATTCTGACGACGGGTCGCGGCTCTCCATAGATAATCAGGTGGCGGTTGACAACGATGGTTCCCACAGTGCGAAGCGTATCGACGGAAAAGTAGCGTTGGAAGCGGGAGTACATGAAATAGAAGCGATCTATTTCGAAGATTATATGGGCGAAATACTTGAAGTTGGCTGGTTGAGCCGTTCAATTCGAGAGGAACCCATTCCGGATGGAATTTTGTTTCTTTTGAATGAAGAGATGGGAAAATATTGACTGAGAAACAATAAAACTAATATTAATTTAATAATATGTGAAATGAAAAGAGGAATTTTGATTCTATTTTTACTTGTTTTCACAAAAACAGTATCTACACAAAACCTGAAAGTTGACTATCGATATTCGCCTCAATGGTGGGTTTCGTGTATAGGTCTACCAGACGACAGTTGTAAAACTTTAGTCGGACCACTTGGTCAATTATTGTATGAGTTTGGAGGCGAAGACTTCTTTCCATATATAGGTGCTGGACAGGGATTCCGTACAGTGGTCCAAACATTGGCAGATGAAAATATAAAAATAAACAACCAACGCTTGTATTCTGCCCGAGTACCCATTGTTATTACAGAATCAACATACGATGGATTGAACATAACGCAAGAATCATTTGCTTTGGGAATGAATTTCATTCGCAACCAGATTTCTACCAAGGAAGGTAAACGTGAAGATGTAATCCTAACGACCGTGGATAATCCTACGGAACAAACACGAACTATCAAGCCTGTTTTGATAATTAATTCAGAACATCCAATGGAGGTAGATGAAGGTAGGCTTGTAATAAATAAGACGATACAAATTATTACCGATTTGAAGACCACCAGGGTGCGTAAAAATTTAGGAGACTCGAAAACCGTCATTAATCTGGAAGAAATCACTTTGGCACCAGGTGATAAAAAGCAATATGTAGTATTGTATGATAATGGAATGTCATCTGACATTGTCGATGGGTTAAAAGCAGCCCCAAAGAATTTCTCATCTAAAGTCGAACGATTGAAAGCTGAAGTAATTAATTATTGGGAAGAAAAAAGTAGCGTCCCTTATAATCATATTACCGTGCCTGATACAGAAATACAAAATTTATTAGACGCATCCATCAGAGGGATATGGCAAGCCCGTGAGATTAAAAATAACAAAATAGCTTTTCAGGTAGGACCAACATGTTATCGTGGATTATGGATTGTGGACGGAGCATTTATCTTGGAAACTGCGGCAATGTTTGATCGCGGATTAGATGCCCGTGCTGGAATTGATTACACTTTATCATTCCAGAAAGAAACCGGAGAATTTGCCATCATGGATAAATACTACAAAGAAAATGGTTTTGTACTTTGGACTTGCGTAAGGCATGCCTTGCTCACTCAAGATAAAGCATGGTTACATTCAGTATGGCCTCAGCTAATCAAAACAATGGATTTCATCAAAGTATTACGTGCAAGGACATACGAAACAGAGACACCACTTGATGACGGATTAATTCCTCCGGGAACTATTGATGGCGGATTATGGGGAGGACCCGATATGCCTGAATATACCAATATATATTGGAGTCTTGTAGGAATTAAGTCGATGGTACAGGCTGCACATTGGTTGGGCGAGAAAAAGATTGCTGAAGTATGGGAAAAAGAATACAGTGACATGTACAGTGTTTTCAAAAAAGCTGCTCAACGCGACAAACAAATCGATAATTTCGGAAACGTTTATTTACCTATCCCAATGGAGGTGGAAAAACAATCGTTACCTCAACGTGCTCAATGGGCATTCTGTTTAGCAATTTATCCGGGTCAAATATTTGAAAAAGATGATCCTATTGTATTGGGTACTATGGATATGTTACATACCACATTACAGGAAGGTATGGTTATGGGTACTGGCTGGGAAATTAACGGCATATGGAATTATTTTGCCGGATTTTACGGACAGGCTTGTTTATGGATAGGGAAAAACCAGTATGCTGTCGAGTCACTTTATGCATTTGCAAATCATGCAAGTCCACTTTACAACTGGCGCGAAGAGCATAATCCACGAGACCTCACGCCTAGCAAGTATGTAGGTGACATGCCTCACAATTGGGCAAGTGCTGAATTTATCGGATTGACAGTACATATGTTGGCATTAGATAGAGGCAGTGAATTACATCTGTTACAAGCTATTCCTGAAAGTTGGTTGCAACCGGGTATGAAAACCGCAATGAAAGACATTGCAACACCGTTCGGAAAACTTACATTTACCCTGCAAGTAGATAAAATAGGTAAAACTGCATCATTAGATATCGAAAATTTGTCTGATCCATCGTGCAAAGGCATTTGGGTTCATTTAAGTGACTGGGGTGTTTATAAAAATAATAATATTGTAAATTTGGACTCAAAGAGAAGCCACAGTATAGTTATTGACATTATTAAATGACCAATTGTTAGGTGGATAACTACAAGTCGATTAAGTACAAACCTTGAAAAGACAGGTAATAGAAAATAGAGAAAAACCGTATGAATGTTCGTTCGTACGGTTTTTGTTGTCACTTTACATTGCTTGAGCGTTAGAGCACGAGAGGCTGGAAACCAATATGAAACGACCTGTACCCTGCCAGGCCTGCTGAAGAGGATGTTGTGAAATTTTCTTTAAACTTAATTTAGCTTTACTACTTTCAAATAATCAATATATGCTTCATTCCTGTCTTTTTAAACAGACTCATTCCCTTTCTGATATCATATTTTACTATTGTATTGATGCAAATGTAAGTTACTGACTCACAGGAAACATGCTGATTCTAAATTTTGTACTACCATATGGCACCAAACTAATTACCGTGTCTTTAGTACTTGATACTTTTTCTTTAGGTAATGGCTGTAATTCGGTTGGCGTCCAATCAAATATTTTAACCGCAACATCGAGTTTCACTGGAGAATCTATATCCCATCTCCAATATGGAGGCATTTCATTTCTGACTAACTCAATATTCTCACCGTTCTCATCATCACTTAATGCAAAATTCCATTTTTGATTCGGAACTTGAGTATTTGCATTCTCATCTTTTAGAGGCAAGGCGAACAGAAGAGGTCCATAAAAAATGCTTTTATAAGGATTATTAATATTGTTCAATTTTGCAAGCTCTCTATTTTCTTTAAAATAGTCAGTTTGAGGGTATGGAGTTTCATTTCCTGAAATAATTTCCACTTTCATTGGAAATTTAATATCAATTATATCTCCCTTTTTCCATTCTCGATTGATAACAACAAATCCATTTTCGTTTACCTGTAAATTCTCCTTTTCTTGATTTACTGAGATGATAGGATTTTCACACCATTCAGGAATTCTTAAATGGAGAGGGAAGGCTACTTTCTGTTTAGGTTCAATAATTAATTTAATGTCCTCACCAAATGGATAATTTGTTTCTGAGATTATTCCCACAGCTATGTCTTTGATTGTTGTTGATATTTCAGATGGTCCATAAAGAGTTGCTGCTATTCCATCGTCTAATGTGGCCATCCACATATGCATAATATAATTTGGTATAACCCGATTTAAGTTTCCGACGCAACAAAGTACTTTATGTCCAAGAGGTCTGTAAACGTAAGAAGACTCTCCATTACCTGGTGCATCAGGCGTTTCTAATGGAATTATATTATCAATTTTATTAAGACTCTGGTAATAACTCATGGTCTGAAAATCACGGTCAACAGGTACCGGAGCAGCATTAAAGAAAACTCTCTCAAGGCGATCTCCCCAGTTAGCATTACCACTAATTTCATACATTTTTTGATAAGACCACGCTGATGCTGCTACATTGCAAGTTTCAATGTTACGAGTTGAACCAATCCCTGCATTATCTTCTTCTGAAGAGGCAACTCCACAAGGTAACATGTGGTTTTCATCGAGCCAATTAAAACATGACAGGGTTGCTTGCATAAGCTGTTTGTTTCCAGTCCAAGGGTATAGTAGAGCTGGCACACGAATATTTTCATAAGTAATAACTCCATGTCCATTATTTATATCCCCTTGTATCCAGCTATTTGCAACTCCAACGAATAAGGAGTCGTCAGCTACTCTGAGAACCTGGTCTAAAATTCTTTTATCTCCGCTAATCATATAAGTGTCAAGCATGGGATCAATGTTTACAATTCCAGAAACAGTTTCAAAACTGTTGCTGTATATCGGAACTTGATAGTTACTATACACTTTCACCAAAGCATCTAATACTTGTTTCTTCCCTGTTGCTTGATAATATGCAACTAAAGCTCGACCCATATGTGAGTGCGCCCAGTTATTAAAGCCATCATCCTTTAAAAAATCATCTGGTTTCCAATATATAAACGTCCCTCCACCATTCAAGACTCCATTGACAACCATATCCAAACGATCTGAAACTTTTCTTGTAAGCATAGTGTCATTCATTATATAAGCTAACCGAATAGCTCCATCAAGCCAGTAACTGCTTTGTTCTAACGGCCAATACGTCCCATCTTCTTCGTTCGCACCCATGGCTTTAAATCCTACTCCTTTCCATGCTTCACCAAAAGTGGGACTCCATTCATCAATGTGACCAGTAATACCACTTAAAGAAGTTTCAGCCCAATCGCTAATCCAGCCTCTTGGTTTTACAACGCCCGGAGGTAAAGCTATAAACGCAGGCAAGTTCTTTATTGCATCATTAGACATGATGACTTCTTTTTTTTGTTTTAATAAAGATTGCGAGAAATCTTCGTTCTTTTCAATACACGAGATAAATAACAACGTGCAGAGTAATGTGAATAAAATTTTTAGATACATTGTTAATTCAAATTAGTTTTTAAAAAATTAGATAAATAAATGCGATGGCAATTTTCCCCATCGTGTGTACAAGTAACTCTTTCGTGGATATTACTTTTTGCACTCTTTGAATAGTTATTTTCTTATTCAGCCGGTTGAAGAATGATTCTATAGGTTGCCTGATCTTGGAAATGGTCGTAGAGAACAGGTCATTATAGGCTTTTTGGCTTTGTCTTTCCTACTCCTTCCGGAACAAGTTATCATGGGTAGGGAATCAACGAGGGATGTACCCTTGTCACTATCAGCCGACATGAAAGAAGATATCATCTTGGTGGATAATATCCTGAATGCCTCGCCAAGACGATTTAATCTGAGATTAAAGGTCTGGCATAAAGGCAGTTTAGGAAACCAAGAAGAAAGATATACTCATACTTTTTATTTTAATTCAATATAATCAAGACAATATTCTCCATTATCCGAAGTGTCGGTTTTTAAGACAATATAGTTAGAACCAGATGTTAAGGGTACAGTGACATTAATGGTTCTAAAGTTCTTGCTCATCGGAAGAGTTAGATTCTGAATCATAACATCATTAACATATAGTGTAACTGTCGCGTCTTTAAATTCAGAGTTGGTTTTATATCTGACGTCCATATCGTACGATTTAGAAGTTTCAACATCGATTGCAAACATTACCATTGCTCCGATATTATTCAGTTCGCTCACATATCCCGTACCGTTATAATCTGTAAGATTTTGATCATCCTGAGTATCAGGATTAGGGTCAGACTCGATTTTACTACAACTTCCAATTGTAATAAAAAATATTATTAAAAACGATAATCTCAATTTTCTCATTTCAAATTCTGAATTTAATTAACAACCTTTCCCGTAAATGAAGCACACTCAGCCTGAAAGCGTTTTGAGTCGTGTTTTATTCTTAATATCTTGCAAGCGTGAGGAGGCAATTCTACAGAGAAATTATCCATTACTCCCAAATTCTTTTTTTCCCACAAATCCCTAACCTGTATCACAGAATTAGAACTCAACCCCAACTCAGTAATAAAATCTATACTACGTGTAAGAGTTACATTCTCTCTATTAAATAATCCTACAACCCAATCCCCATTACGCAGTTGCCCAATAAATCGTGAGCTATTTTGAGTATCAAACATATCTGCAACAATCGGTTTTGCTACCAATCCTAACTCTCCAAGTTCATTGATCTCTTCATTCTGGTAAACCCAGAGATGGTTTCCAATTGTATAGTACTGATCAGCAACAGCCATCGGGGCTCCAGTCATAGCAAGAAGAGATATACCAGTTCTTCGTTCGTGGTCGTTTGCCAACATATTCATTCTCATAAAATCACCATCAAGAATCATTTTACCAACACCACCCAGTCGGGCATAATTAATAAAACCATCAAACAGATTACCGTAAGAAGGCCATGCACGCTGATATTTACCTCTTCTACGATTGCTTATAAAATCCCAATCTCCTTCATAAATGTCATCGGCTACACGAATCATATCAGCATAGGGAAGTTCTGAAACTGCGTTATTATAGCTATTGGACATAACCAAACTTACAAAAATATCGTCTCCGGCTGCTTCGGCTATCCACTGTAAAGCTTTTTGGTAACGTTCGGTTCCAAAATTGTTTTCATATCCGCTTACAAAATCTATCCGTAAATATTCACAGCCCAGCTCCTTGAAATAATTCACATACCCTTGTATCCACTCTTTTGCACCTCGTCTGTTAACATCAATCCATCTCAGATGATCATTCATCTGATGATACGGACTTTGGATTGACTTTACTCTAATATCAGTTCCTTTAATATATGGATTGACATTATATGCCGTTTTTGTGAGCCATAGCGGATTGTAATATACTCCAAATTTCATCCCTTTTGATTTAACGTAGTCAGCCCACTCCTTAAATGTCATATTCCATTGATCGTTATACTTGGTAATATAACCATCCGCGTTAATTGTTTGCGCACCCTCAACCCAACCATCATTACACACCATGTCATAACCATAGGGCTTAAGATTATCGGCAACCCAATCGATATTAGCTTTCCAAACAGCTTCAGGAATAGCTACATTGTTTGTAATGCAATATTCATATGCCATCCAATACTTCGGCCCACTCCCTTTTTTAGTAAAGGGACTTTCCCGACAATAAACGGAATTGGATGAAGCAAAAACTGCTAATATTACAATTAAAATAACTTTGTTACTCGTTTTGTTTAAATCTGATTTGGTATTCATATACATTGTTGTTCGGTAAAACCGGTAATTTAATTTTCAATCACGATTTAACGGACTTTCAGCCCTATTTTTCGTGCATTTCTAAAAGCAAACTCCTTCCCATTGAGGGAAGAGTGAATATTGGCTAGCATAACAGACCAAATTTGTATGATAATAGCGTTCTCATTGTCTCCCAGAAAATATTTCAAGGGGAAGTTCTGTTTCAGCTGCTTGAAGAGCTTATGTAGAACTTTACATAAGCTCTTCAGTCCCGTCAAGGACAGCAACCGACTTGGAATTCTTCGGACTTTGTCGTATTTCATTTGTGACAACTAATTATATTTTATCACAAAAAAATGTAAAAGAGCACTATTATAAACTCTATTATTTCTTTATAAATTTGTGAATTAATCACCTGTTTTTGTGAATGAAATTTTCATTGTCTCTATATTGACTTCAATATCATACATTCCATTGTTCTCCTCGGTTACACCCCAAAAGAAATTTTTCATATTCCCAGCAGGGAAAGAGTTTCGATCTATATCATAAGTTTCTCCGCTTACAATTGCTTTACAAACATTTGTAAAATCCACCTCCGGAGGAGTTAGATATTCTACTTCATCCCAACCACCCTCGTTAGAGAGCTTAAATTTAATCAGAGCATTTCCATCAGCTTCTTGATATGTCAATCTTAATGAAAGCTCAAATAGTGACGGGTTTGCCTGATTAGCATAAATCTGAGTCGGCGTCCAGCCGACCGCAGCACCATCTACCCAAAGATAACCAATCGTTGATTCCTCTAATTTCTGAGCTTTAATGACCATCTTATCAGCGTCCACGGTAATTTTATACTTACCATTGTTTGCTTCACTCACTCCCCAGAAAAAGTTCTGAAGCGTTCCTTCCGGAAAAGAGTTTTGAGAAATAGGATACTCCCCACCATCGAAAATTTCTTTACAAGCTCCTGTTAAATCGACCTCCGTAGGAGTCCAAAAGGTAGTAACATTCCATGCTTCTTCCGATAATTGAAATTTAAACAATCCATTCTGATCTGCTTCCTGATATGTTAGATCAACCTCAAATTCAAAAATAGAGGGATCTGATTCAGAAGGTAATATTGGGACCAACCCCCAACCGAATGCAGCACCCGTAGCATATAGTACAGGCGGGTAATCACTATTCGTAGAAGAGAGTCTCTCAACCTTCATTGTCATTGATTCTAAATCTACTGTAAAACGATATTCCCCATCACCTGATTGTGATACACCCCAATAGTGATCCTTGAAATTTCCATTAGGCACAGAACTAAGTGTCATAGGGTACGTAGTACCGTGTTCCATGATTTTAACATTATCACTGAAATCAACTTCTGTAGGAATCAAGTGTTGCGCAACATCCCAAGATTCGTTAGTTAATTGGAACCTCATAAGGCAGTTTTCGGAAGAGTACGACATAAGTCTTTTGAAAACAAACCGGCTTGAGTTTTCGACATCAGATTCAATACGTGTAAGAGTTGAATTGAATGCCTCACCATCTGCCCAAAGATAACCAATTGTTGATTCCGATAATTTCTGAACTTTAATGACCATCTTATCAGCATCCACGGTAATTTTATACTTACCATTGTTTACTTCACTCACGCCCCAGAAAAAGTTCTGAAGCGTTCCCTCCGGAAAAGAGTTTTGAGAAATAGGATACTCCATACCATCGAAAATTTCTTTACATGCTCCTGTCAGATCGACCTCCGTAGGAGTCCAAAAGGTAGTAACATCCCATGCAGCTTCCGATAATTGAAATTTAAACAATCCATTCTGATCTGCTTCCTGATACGTTAAATTGACCTCAAATTCAAAAATAGAGGGATCTGATTCAGAAGGTAATATTGGGAACAATCCCCAACCGAATGAGGCACCCGTAGCATATAGTATAGGCGGGTAGCTTTTTGCAATATCCTCATCCTCAATAATTACTATTTCGTCATGCTTCTTGCAACCTATATTAAATAAAATTACACTTGCTATTATCAAACACAAATAATATAATGACTTTTTCATAGCTTTTATATTTATTAATAGTATTGTTTGTTTTTAGAATTCTTTATAACCCTCGTTTTGTTTTAAATCTCTACTTACAACCATAACAGTTCTTGGTATAGGGAAAATTTCTGTATAATTACCTTTATCTGGTTGCTTATCCCACCATCTCTCTGACGAGAATTTATTCCAACGAATTAAATCGGTTCGACGTCTACCTTCTGCAAAAAATTCACGCCCCCATTCGTCAAGAAATTCATCAGCCGTAAGAGTAATAGCACCGTTAGGTATATATAGATATTCTTCATGGTTAGCAGCTGGATAGTTGCGTTTTCTTACTTTATTTAATAATTTTGCCGCCTCGTCAACCTGACCAGCTCTGAATTTACACTCAGCCAAAGAATATATAATTTCTGCCAATCTTATTTCTACGTAGTCTGCCTCTTTTTTACCTTCTTCATTATCTCCATAGATAGGATATTTCACAAAATGCCATCCTGAATTGAAATCACCTGATTTAATGTTTGAATCAGGTTTTGATGGGGGTAAACCCGGTGCACGACCTTGGAACGAACCAACCTGATCTCTTAAATAAAGGATATAGTTACCAACTGGAGATGTAACTTGTTTTGTTTGCCCATCTTCTTCATAATCGAGATAACCAAAAAGAAACATTCCTTCTCTTGAACTATTACCCAAATTTTTATACCGTATTAAACGATAATCATTAGGATATTTTTGAAATTTCTTGACAAATTTCCCAAGTTTAAAATCAAATTCTTGATCAGTGTTGTCCATACTTGGCTGAACAGCATATTTAGCATTAAAATCGTTTTGTTGGAATGCCTTAAAAAATGGCCGGGAATTTGTTGGAACCGTATGCCAATACATATTACCGTCATAGTGCCAGTGACTGTGACCGTAACTACCGGTAAAGGCGTAAATCACTTCATTTGATTGATCGTTTTTCCAGTCGAAAACCGCATCCCAAGTTGATTCTAATTCATAAAAACCATATTCTCCATTTATTATCTTATTTGCATATATCTCGCAATCAGAATACCTATCTTCTCCAATCCATTTTTCTGCATTAAGATATAGTCGCACAAGTAAAGCCGCAACTGCAGCCTGATTCCACTGCCCTTGATAGATTCCATTGCCATTATTTCCATCCTTTATAGGAAGATAAGTAAGTGCTAATTTTAACTCGTCTTCAATAAAATCAAACAAATGTTTAGGAGTAACCTGAGTATACGCGCCATCGAAATCATCGGCATCACGCATTAAAGGCACGTTTCTGAACTGATCAAGGAGTCTTAGATAAAACCAATTTTTCAATGCCATGGACTGAGCTATCAGAACGTTCATCTCATTTTGAGTCATACCAAATTTAGATGGATCGAGACTTTGCAAATCTTTTATAACTGTATTGGCCTTGATTATCCCCTTGTAACAACCCTCCCATTCGGTTTGTATATCAATATGATCCCAATCCCACGAATGATAATGCAATTGTTCCCACCTTTCTTCTGTAAACCAACCATCACGTGCCCACGTGCCAATTTGATCTGACGACAATTCACACACGACTTGCCGCGGCCCAATGCTCCAGAACGCGTGTTCAAAGGGTAGCATTGCAGAACGTAAAACGGCGGTTTTTGAATTATAATAGTTGTCGCTAACAATGATACTGTAAGCGTTCTCTGTCAAATCAGTACAAGAAGTCATTGTCGCAAAGAACATGATAAGTACTGCAAATTTATTTATATATTTCATATTCATAATATTAAAAATTTAACTGAACTCCAACAAGTAACTGTCTTGTAGAAGGATAAAATCTTCGAGTAGCCTCTCCTCCATTCATATTAACACCAGGAGTTAACCCATTAGTTTGAAATGTAGCAGGATCAATTCCACTAAATGATGTAAATGTTAAAAGGTTGCGCCCCGTAACAAATACTCTTGCGCCATCAAAGTATTTGTAATCTTTCATATTGAATGTATAACTCAATTGTGCCATATCAAGTTTTACGTAATCTCCCGGTTCGATAAAGTAATCTACAAGTTGGTTTTTACCTGTAGTAATCGGTGCATTCCTACCAATCGCTGATTGTAAAACATTAGTTTGCGAGGTAGGCAACCCCCAGTATATTTCATGAATATTGAATAGATCAAAACCGAACGCTCCTCGGAAATAAAGTGTCAACTCCCAATTCTTATATTGAAAATTGTTTGTTAATGAAGTTGTGAATTTAGGGAGGCCATTTCCTGTAACCCGCTTATCTGCCTCTGTAGCACTGTCAATTCTGATCCTCTTAGTATTATCTTTGTCCCATACAAGCCAGTTGCCATTGGTGTCAATTCCTGCGTAAGCCCATGTGTAATAGTTTCCAATTCTTTGTCCCTCCTCAATACGTTGAAGAAAACCAGGGCGGTTAGGTGATTCCATATCAGCAAGATCATAATATTTTTGACCTACATATCGCGAGCTAGAGAATTTCAAGAATTTATTGTTGTTGGTACTCCCCACAAAATCTATTCCGTATCGAAAATCCTTAGTTTTAACCGCTACAACATTAAGATCTATCTCGATTCCCGTGTTTCGCATTGTGCCTACATTTACAAAAGTTGTCGCATAATCGTAGGGAGGTACCGGGACTAAATAATCTCCCAGTAGATCGCTTTGAGTCCTATAGTAGTAGTTGACAGACCCAGAAACTCTGTTCTCAGAGAATGAGAAGTCTAAACCAACATTCCAGTTCTTAGCTTTTTCCCAGCGCAAATCCGGATTTGGGTTTTTACTTTGTCCCCAAACCGTGTAATATTTACCCAGATAACTTACACTACCAAAGCCTCGCATTGTAGATAAGGATAAGTAGTTTCCAAAGTTTTGATTTCCTGTCTCACCATAGTCAGCCCTTAATTTGAGGTCATTAATCCACGATACAGATTGCATAAACTCTTCGCTACTAACTCTCCAGCCAACAGAAAAGGCAGGAAAATACCCCCACTTATGGCGTGCTCCAAATTTAGAGGATCCTTCCTTTCGTAATGATGTTGTAATGATATATTTACTTTTATAATTGTAGCTTAGACGTCCAAAAAATGCAATGAGCTTTGAATCTTCTTTAAAACTACCCATTCCAACCGATCCTTCTTCTTTAGCCCAATCGCCTGAACCAAGATCATTTGAGCCCAATACGTCTGATACGAAATTTCTATTTTCTGCTGACAATGATGCATACTGAGAATAACGATAAGAGTAACCAAACATCCCTTTAATGTTATGATTATCTCCATTATAAGCATAATTAGTAATAGACTCGACCAAGTTATTCTGTCTTAAGTTATATCCTCTACTTGCTACTCCCGCATATCCTTCTCTCATTGCCGAACGGCTTGTGGATGGTCTGAACCAACTCGAAAAATTGTCGATCTGTGAATCGCCATACATAACCTGAGTGGTTAACCAATGTTTGTCTGCAGCCGTCCATAGTAACGGCAAAAGATTCATTGTCAGAGAAGCATTCCAATCCAAATACTTATCTTCGCGATTGCTTTGCTCTAATATCAATTCTTCAACAGGATTCCATAAGGCTTCTTGCCCTGTAAAATCATAATATAGATCCGGCTCATTGGGATCAAAAATGGGGGTAGTTGGATTTGCATCCATCGCTATTTTATAGGCATCCCATGAAGAATTATCTCTCTTGATCACGCGCGGTGCAATATTAGCAGCAAAATTGAACAAACCTCCTTTGGTTTGATGATGTAAAGAAAATCTCGCACCGTATTCATTACGATTTGAACGAAGATCAATCCCTGAAGCATCACGGTAATCTATCGTTCCATAGTAGCTTGTTCTTATGTTTCCACCTGATACAGAAAACGTATATTGTTGTGAAAAGCCATTTTTACTTATAGCATCAATCCAGTCAGTGCTTCCACCCAAATCCCACGATGGAACCATCGGAACTCGATTCTCTCTAAATTGCTCTGCAGTAAGAGGTTTAATATCTTTAATCATAAAATCCATTGATGTTACAGCATTGAAACTTGTATATAAACCTCCATCTTTTTTTCCTCTTTTCGTATTAATGATAATAACCCCGTTACTACCCTGTGTTCCGTAGATTGCTGACGCAGCACCATCCTTTAAAATATCCATAGACTCGATATCATTAGGGTTGACATTATGTAGGTTTGCTCCGGGAACACCGTCTATCACAATAAGTGGACTTAGACCAGCTGATCTAGATGAGGCACCTCTGATTTGAATACTCGCTCCCCAATTGGGATCTGCTGCTCCAACATTAGTTATAGAAACCCCTGGAACTTTACCTTGAATCAACATCATAGGGTCAGAGCTGCTAACACTTACAAAATCTTTACTGGATATATGAGATATTGCAGATGTCAATTCTTTCTTATTAAGAGTCTCGTAACCTATTACCACGACCTCCTCCAATGCCCGTGTATCTTCCACAAGACTCATATTCACAATATTTTTCCCGGAAGTATTAAAATCCCTTGTCAAATACCCAATATAGGACACCTGCAGCACAGCATTGTCACCCACACTGATAACAAAATTTCCATCAATATCAGTTGCCGTACCATTTGTGGTTCCTTTCTCGATAATATTTGCACCGATTATAGGCTCTCCATATTTATCAGTAACCGTTCCTCTGATTTGTCGTTTGGAAGGCTGTTGACGAGAAGATAACTCAATTTTTTCGCGCGTGTTGAGTATGATTGCCTTATTGCTTACCAAATAGGTGATATTGGTGTCTTTCAAAACAATCTCAAGGATTTCGAATATTGTTTTATTATTCGCATTGATCGAGACTTCCAGGTTTTTGTCAATTTGATCCATACTATAGAAAAAGTAAAAATCGGTCTGCTTTTCGATTTTATTGAAAAGTTCGCCTAATTTAATTTTATTCTCATGGATGGTGAGGTGTGTTTTTTGTGCATATGAATCAACTGCATACACCTGAAAAACACCAAGAACAAACAAAAAGAATGTTATTCTCATAATAAATACTAAAATGCTTGATACAGGCACTCCATGTCCGTAATTTTTCATAGATTTACATGTTTTTGATTTATTGCCTCTAACCGTAATCCTGCAAGATGTGAAGTTATTGGCAATGTTAATAAATTGAAAACTCAATGAGTCGGATGAGGTTGCACAGCATCCGGCTCTTTTTTGGCATTAGCCTCCATTTAAAATCATCACTTTTCCATAGGCACTCTTTTTTAATATATTATACATCTATTACGATTACTCAATAATTCTAACCAACTTGTCAATAATACGATAGCTGACCGGATAACTTTTTCCGATCGATTTTAATATATCCTCGATATTTTCATCCGATGTTACCCTACCGGTGAAACGTTTGTTTTTTAAAGATGAAGCCACACATATCTCCAAATCATAATGCTGTGCCAGCATTGCAGCGATTTTTTCTAGTCGCTCATCTGTAAACCGGTAAGTACCATCTTTCCAGGCTGTATAATAATCGGTATCTACACTTTCAATTTCCACGGTTGCATCCATGCTGTTTATATGAGCTTGTTGACCGGAAATAAGCGGCATAGAAATCGGTTTTCCATTACTGTCCGTATAATTAAGGTTGACTTTCCCTGAAATAAGTGTGACGGATGATTTTTCCTCATATACAGTTTCCACAAAAAACTCTGTACCGGTAACTTCAATCATTACTTTGCCTATTTGCACAAAAAAAGGTTTCTCTGTATCTTTACGGATATCAAAATATGCCTTACCTGATAAATCTACCAGTCGCTTATTTTGAGAAAATTCTTCCGGATAGGAGAGACGTGAATTTTCGTTCAGCCACACTTCAGAATAATCCGGTAAAACGATGGACTGAACACCCGATTTATTGCAAACCACATTTTGTACAATGGAATGCTGCAAGATATCTTTTGTTGGTATAGCAAACCATATAGCAGTTGCAACCAATACACCAATAAAAACAGCAGCAACGTAACGCCACCACACAACTTTCGGGTTGTTTTTCAAAACAATATGTTGTTGGGGTTGTTTTTCAATCTGTTTGGCAAGCATGTGCCAACCCTGATGGATGGTCTCTTCGGAAAGATTTTTTCCGGCATTCCAAATTTCTTCAAGCTGAAAGTAAAAAACTGAGTTCTTTTTATCTTCTCCCAGCCATCTGCTTAAAATATTTAATTCTTCTTCAGAAGCGGTTCTTTGAATTGACCGGATAATTATTTCTTCGGATATTTGCATTTTCTATTGTCTTATCACAGTTACTCTCTATTAATAAGACAAGATGAACAATCTATTTACTTAAAGGAAAAATAAAAAAAATAAACTTTTTTTGCCATCCCCCGTCAAACGATCTCGTAAAGTTCTCAAGCCCAGATATAAATGATGTTCTACAGTTCTGACAGAAATATTCAATTTTTTTGCAATTTCTATGTTTTTCATCTCTTCAAGGTAAGACATTTTGAATATCTCGCGGCATCTGTCCGGTAGTTTTTCTATCTCATCATGAATATATTGAATATCCTCTTTCTCAATCAACCGTCTTTCCTGTGATTTATAATAGTCCAGACCAAGGAGTTTAATATCCAATTCAGCTGATTCAATATAGTTTTGTTTGACTTTTTCTCTGGTAAGGGTATTCAGGCATTTATTTCTTATTGATGCAAAAAGACAGGATTTTGTTGGCAGCTCATTATTTAATTCATACTTATTCCAAATATCAAGAAAGAGATCCTGAGTGATATCCTCAGCAATTTCTACTGAGACAAAACGTCTTGCAAACACAATCAATGATGATATGTTCTCTTTATAATAATTTCTAAAAGACAGCAGTATTTTATTAGTATCTCTATCGCTCATTTTTCTCTTCCGATATTCTGGCAACTCATTTAAAAGAGCCTAAAGTTACTATTATCTCTTTTACAAAAGTAATCATTTTTCAAACACAAAGTATAAAGTCTAATTCAAAATATAGAGACACTAGTGTAAAGTTAAATATAATATGTCGTTTTTTATAATAGAATTTTTTGTATATTTGGCGAAAAAAACTATGCCACGATATAGAATTTATTTAACAGGGGAAGAAGTGAGCGAACTTCAAACCATCATAAAGAAAGGTTCCCATACGGCCCAGAGTTTCAAGGTCGCATACATTTTGTTGAATTGTGACGAGGGAGAGTACTCTGACAAAGCCACGACAGAGGAGATAAAGAAGATACTGAAAGTCAGTGACCGCACGATTGAGCGTACAAAAAAACGCTTTGTCGAAGAAGGCCTTGACGCGGTTCTGGAACGGCGTCCCACGACCCGGGAGTACGACCGGAAAATAGACGGAGACCTGGAAGCCCACCTGGTGGCACTATGCTGTAGCGATCCTCCCGAAGGGCGCTCCAAATGGTCATTACGCCTACTGGCGGAAAAGATGGTCGAACTTGAATATGTTGACAGTATTTCCCATGTGAGCGTGGGCGAGATTTTAAAAAAAATGGACTTAAGCCCTGGAAAGTGAAGGGATGGGTTATCCCCCCGGAGCAGAGCAGTGACTTTGTGGCCCACATGGAACGTGTGCTGGACGTTTACAGGAGGCCTTATGACAAGAGTAATCCGGTGGTCTGCATGGACGAGTTCCCGAAACAGTTGACAGGCGATGCCCGGGAGTCCCTCCCCATGAAGCCCGGCGCCGACAAGCGGGAAGATTACGAGTATGTCAGGCTCGGGATGGTCAACATATTCATGGCGAACGAACCCCTTGCCGGGAACCGGATGGTAGAGGTGACAAAGACCAAGAAGAAAGAAGACTGGGCCAGGTTCGAGTTTGTATTCACGCCCAAGCATGAGAGTTGGCTGAATATGGCGGAAATAGAGTCACATGTGCTCAACGGACAATGCCTGAACAGGCATATTGCGACTATGGACAAGGTGAAATCCGAGGTGGAAGCCTGGCAGGATTGTCGTAACAACAGGGATGCCAAGATAAACTGGCAGTTCACAAAAGAAGACGCAAGGATAAAACTTAGAAGGTTATACCCGACAATTGAGACTTAACATAACACTAAATTATCCCTACGACTTTTCGAAGTGGACTCATCTAATAGATGCCGATATAGTATTGGTCAGCCCCGGTGCCGGTGATGCTTGCACCTTTGGTCCCGTCCTTACCTTCCGAGTTCACGTCAAAGATATAAATATGTCCGATACCGTTACCGGCATAGAACCATCCATTACTTTTGGACTCTTTCCCTAATTTTGTACTCAGGTTATAATCGAACGTCTCATCATATTCACCGTTTTTGATTTTTACGATATGTACTTCGTTCTTACTATCTGCGTTTGCGCCACTTACCATCTGGAGGATTTCTCCTGCCTCGTTCACGTACTGTGTAGGTGTGTGGTAACCGTTGGTGCCACCTCTTACCTTGTCGGTATAGATAACGGACATTTTGCTCAAGTCGTTGTAATCTACCACCATAGTGATGTCCGATGGGACCAATCCCCGCTATATTATAAGGAAGATCAATACGCATAATTTCCTCGGCTCGAAGGTCAACGACAGGGTGGAATTCGACAGGAAAGGGGAGTTACGCTCCTTGGAGCGGTTCAAAGACAAGCCGCTTCACCGGCAATTCATTGAAATCTCTCTACCACTCCATACGGGTGAAATTATCGGCCTGCCCGGAAGCATCTTATACTTCCTCATCTGCCTTATCGGTTGCTCTCTGCCAATCACCGGCTTTATCCTCTGGTGGAAGAAAGCCGTTTGACACTTATAAAGTGTAATCCATGTTTGGAGACACAAATTCCATCAGATACATTTTCTACAAGGAATACGCCTATATTCATACAAAAATGTTCTTTAACATACTGGTCTACACGAATTTCAAATCTTTCTTTTATCTTTGTTTTTATAACTTTAAAACAAGGGAGTTATGACAGAATTAGTTTTAAATGGTAAAATCGACGAGAAGAAGTTAGACTCCATCATCAATTTTCTCAGGGCATGGGATATAGATGTTGAGGTCAAGGTTTCGCAACGAGGAGAGTCTGAAACCGGAAAGAAAGAAAGACGGAACGCTATAATTTCCGGTTCTTTTCCTACAAAAGGACTTAAGTTCAACCGTGATCAAGCCAATGAATATGATTGACAGTATTGCAATCGATACAAATGTACTTGTCTATTGCCATAGTTCCGACGAATTGGAAAAAAGGAAAATAGCCAACGGTCTATTGGCGATACATCCTGTTATTTCTACTCAAGTACTTTCGGAATACCTCAATGTTGTAAAGAGGAGGTTGGGATTAACAAAAGTGGAAATACTTGATATTTGCCGACAAAACATAGACTTTTGCCGGTTAGAAGCTGTGCGTAAAAGCACTTTGGATTTAGCCCGTAAATTGATTCTTCGTTATGATTTTCAACTCTTTGATAGTATTGTTGTGGCTTCAGCAGTCGAAACCGGTTGCAAGATTCTCTATTCCGAGAATTTTCATCATGGACAAATAATTGAAAACGAATTAAAAATAATTAATCCGTTCTTATAATCCGTTCATTTCCAGGATAATTTAAAAAAAAACGTGTAACCAGAATGTACAAAGGGTGGAATATGAATGTCAGTAAGAAAAAAAACATTACATACTACTCCCATTTTTTGATCCTCTCTACCGCCTCATTAGTTTTCTCATGGCTGTTGAAGGCGGTCAGGCGGAAATAGCCTTCACCCTCAGAACCGAATCCAACACCGGGTGTGCCTACTATATGGCACTCTTGAAGCAGGTAGTCGAAAAATGTCCAGGAATCCATCCCGCCAGGACATTTTAGCCAGATATAAGGCGAGTTCTCGCCGCCGAAGAAAGTCCATCCTTTTTCTGACAACCCTTCCCTGATCACCGCTGCATTATGCATATAGTAAGTGACCATTTCTCTTACCTCTTGCTGCCCTTCGGACGAATAGACGGCTTCGGCTGCCTTTTGGACAATGTAGGGTGTACCGTTGAATTTGGTGGATTGGCGGCGGTTCCATAAACCGTGTAACAAAACTTCACTCCCTTTGGTTGATCTTGCTCCCAGCACTTTCGGTACCACCGTGTAACTGCACCGGAGACCGGTAAATCCGGCGTTTTTGGAGAAAGAGCGGAATTCGATGGCACACTCCTTTGCTCCCTCAATTTCGTAGATACTACGAGGAATCTCTTCATCCCGGATAAAAGCTTCGTAGGCGGCATCAAAGAGGATAAGACTCCTGTTTTCCAACGCATAGTCTACCCACTGTTTGAGTTGCTGCCTCTTCATCACCGTTCCTGTGGGATTATTGGGATAGCAGAGATAAATTATATCCGGCCGTTGTGAAGGTATCTCGGGTAGAAAACCGTTCTCCTCACTACAGGAAAGCATTGCAATCTTTGAGGATTTTCCCAGGCGCATAATATTGGTGTCGAGGTAGACAGGATAAACAGGATCGGTAATGGCCACTATATTGTCCTCTCCCAGGATATCACCGATATTGCCCGTATCGCTTTTGGAACCATCGCCGACAAAAATTTCATCGGCTGAGATATCTATCCCTCTCTCTCTGAAATCGATCTCCGCTATCTTTTCCCGCAGGAAACCATAGCCTTGCTCCGGACCATAGCCGTGAAAAGTGGCTTTTTTTCCCATCTCATCCACCGCATTGTGCATGGCGCGGATGATAGAAGGGGGTAGCGGCAACGTCACATCACCAATTCCCAGACGGATCACATCGGCTTCCGGATTGGTAGCACTGAATTTTTCCACCCTTTTAGCTATGGTACTGAACAGATAACTCTCATTCAGCTGCAGATAGTTTTCGTTGATCTGAAACATATAATTGATTTGAGAACCAAGAGCCAAGAACCAAGATTCAAGACTTGGAACTTAGTCCCATTGATAATTAGTAATTCAAACTACTTATACACCTAACCACTTAGGCACTCGGGCATTTTTCCACCTCTTTAATTGGCATATTAGCACATTGGCACATTGGCATATTGACATATTGGCACATTAAATCTCTCCCCGAAATACAAAATGGGCGTCACCGGTAAGAAAGACCTGGTTATTCTCCCTCTCCCATTCAACCTCAAGCATGCCTCCCTTAAGTTGAATTGAAGCCTTGGGATCACACCGGTTTGTAATTACCCCTGCAACAAGCGAAGCACATGCACCGCTTCCACAGGCAAGCGTCTCTCCACTTCCCCTTTCCCATACCCGCATCTTCAGATGAGCATTGTCGATTACCTCAATGAATTCCACATTGGTCCGCTCGGGGAACAAAGGGTGATTTTCGATTACCGGACCGATTTTTTCAATCTCCAGATTATCGATACCATCCATAAAGATCACCACATGCGGATTACCCATAGAAACAAAACTAATGGAGTATTCTTTTCCATTTACCTGCAAGGGATAATTCACCATCTCGGGAATTGTGACCAGAGCCGAATCGGAGAAAACCGCTTTTCCCATATCCACACGGATAGTTTCTACCTCATTGGTATCCGGATTCACCGTCAACGAAAGATGTTTTATACCCGACTTGGTACTCAATGCGATCTCTTTTTTTGACGTCAGTCCTCTCTCATAAAGATATTTGGCCACACATCGCGCCGCATTGCCACACATTGCCCCTTCACTTCCATCGGCATTGTACATCTTCATCGAGAAATCTCCCTCATCGTCAGGACCGATAAGCACAAGACCGTCACTCCCCACTCCAAAATGGCGATCGCTTATCCGGCGGGACAATAATCCCGGATCATCAACCCGTTCTTCGAACAAATTGATATAAATATAGTCGTTGCCTGCGGCCTGCATTTTTTCGAATTGCATACGATTGAATCTATTGTTTATTCTCTATCAAAATTGATATCGGTACCGGAGCCGAAACCGAAATAATAATGGGTTACTATCTAAAAAACACCTGCGTGATTCCATAGAACCAGGCAAGTGTTTTAAGATTATATGTAACGAAAAGGTCCGACTTACCGGATTGATTTATCCCAAAGCAAATGAGAAAATTAAAGTATCCACTTCAGATATCAATAATCATTTTCGCTCAAATCAACTATTTTGAATAGACAATTGTTTATTTTTCTACAAATATACATCTTTTTGTCGAATATTTACACAAAATTCAATCAAAAATTTTATTTATACCTTACCCATTTTATCATCTCCTTGATCGACGGTTTTTTACCATACATCAAAATACCAACCCGATAAATTTTGGCGGCAAGGATAGAGATAAGGATAAATGTACCATAAAGCAACACGACCGATAACAGTTTCTCCCACAACGGAATTCCAAATGGAATGCGCACCATCATCACAATGGGCGAACTAAACGGGATCAATGATGCCCAGAATGCCAGCGGCCCGTCGGGATTATTCACGCTATAGAATCCGGCCAGGAAAGCAAAGACGATGATAAGCGTCACCGGTGTCATAAACTGGCCTGTATCCTCTTCGCTATCAACTGCCGAAGCAAACATGGCGAAGATAGACGCGTAGAGTATATATCCCCCGATAAAAAAGAGGATGAAATAGAAGCCGATCTCCGGCCAGTTGACCGACATGACTCTATTCATGATTCCCTCCATATCGAAGTTGCCCATTCCGGCAGGCATGGCAGCCATATCCATCTGCCCGGGAGAGGCGATAAAGAAGGATAATGCACTGAAGAAGAATCCCATCAATATACCCCAGATAACCAGTTGGGTAACTCCCACCAACCCGATTCCGACCACTTTACCTATCAACAGGTTGACCGGCTTTACGGAAGAGACCATCACCTCCACAATACGGCTCTTCTTCTCTTCCAGCACCGCCTGCATCACCATATTGCCATACATCAGTATAAACATATAAATAAGGATGGTGAACAACATGCCGATGATGGTAGCCAGTTCGGTAGATGACTCCGACACGCCTCCATCGCTATCAAGACGCAATGTCCGCAAGGAGACCCTCGCCCCCTCCTCCACAATGGAGCGCACCTGCACGATGGCTTCGTTGTCCACATTGCCGGACGACGACAGGTCATCCAGTTTTTGTTGCGTCACCTTCTCATTCAAGGTCCTCACGATCATCGACTGCAACTCCTGCGGAGCCTGTTTCTGGGATGTAAGTGAAACAGCCCGGGGATCTTTGTTCAGATCCTCGGTAATTTGCAGGATAGCGTACAGATCCTTTCCCAATCTCGATTCCGGATCCTGTTGTTGCGGTTCGCCTATCACCTGGAACTGATAAGCCTCCGTAGATTTGAACAGAGGGGCGTAAATACCCGTATTGTCTATCACTGCTATATTCTTTTCACTGCCATCGTTGAGGGTGGAGAGCCATAGGGGCACCAATGACAAAGTCACCATCAGCACCGGCATAAGAAGTGTAAGGATGATGAATGATTTTTTTCTTACCCTGGTGATATATTCCCGTTGGATTACTAAACCTAATTTATTCATAATATTATCTTGTTACGGTGCGGATGAATACATCATTCATGGTAGGCAGTTCTTCATCGTAACTCACCACCTCATATCTGTCGAGAATTAATCTCACCAATTCGTTACTGCTGATATCACTCTCTTTCTGGATACGCAGATCGATAAATTCATGGTAAGGTTCTTTCGACAATAGCGTAAAAGAGGGATGCTCCATGTCGAATTCATTGCCCATCAGCCGGAAACGGAAGATATCGGGACGATGATCCTTACGGATATCAAACACTTTTCCCTGCAACACCACCTCCGATTTATGGATAAGGGCGATATTATCACATAACTCCTCTACCGATTCCATATTATGGGTGGAGAGGATGATGGTCTTTCCCTCATCTTTGAGGCGCAGCATCTCCCGCTTCACAATATCAGCATTCACGGGGTCGAAACCGCTGAATGGCTCATCAAAAATCAACAGGTCGGGATTATGGATCACCGTAGAGATAAACTGTACTTTCTGCTGCATCCCCTTCGACAACTCCTCCACCTTACGGTTGTACCAGTCCATGATGTCGAACCGCTTAAACCATATCATCAATTCGCGGTGGGCATCTTTTTTTGACAACCCTCTCAGTTGCGCCAGATACATCGCCTGCTCACCTACTTTCATCTTTTTGTATAACCCTCTCTCTTCAGGCAAATAGCCTATTTTATACACATCCTCAGCTTTCGAGGGGCGACCGTCGATCATCACTTCCCCACTGTCGGGGGCGGTAATACGGGTAATGATACGGATAAGCGTGGTCTTACCTGCTCCGTTCGGCCCCAACAAACCGAAAACAGTAGCACGAGGCACCTGGATGCTCACATTATTCAATGCCAGATGATTGGCATACTGTTTTACTACATTACTGGTTTCTAAATACATTTATTTTCAATTGTTATTCGGTTGTTATTCAGTTGTTGTTCAGTTGTTATTCAGTTGTTATTCGGTTGTTATTCGATTGTTGTTCGGTTGTTGTTCGATTGTTGTTCGATTGTTGTTCGGTTGTTGTTACTATCCCGCAAGGCGGGAAATAACGCACGAAGTGCGAATAACACGAACGGAGTGAGTGAAAAACCACTGAATAACGGCGTAGCCGAATAACGTGAGCAGAGCGAACGAATAACTATTGAATAACGGCAAAGCCGAATAACCATTGAATAACGGCGTAGCCGAAAATAGTTTAATATTTTAGTATAATTCTTTCTCCCAACTCTTTCGAAAGGATTTTCTTTATTTCCTGCAGCTGTTGCAACCGGACGATAAGAGAGAGGGAATCATCTTCGTTACT
>JBAYRG010000005.1:0-24675 GCA_041676805.1 Proteiniphilum sp. | reverse complement strand
CGTGTACGTAACCTCCTACAGGGAAGTGCCAACCTCGAATTCTGGAAGACATACAATGTGAGTGAACTGGGAAACTATTTCAACGAAATGAATGCCCGGTCCAGCGAATATGCGATGGCACAAAGATCAGGGAAATCTACTGCTGATACTACTGCGACAGAGACAGAAGAGACCCTGACTGAAGAATCTGCAGCCCTGACCGATTCACTACCATCGGCTTTATTCGATGATGATACAGAAAAAATCGTCATCAATAAAAGCTTCATTGAATATTTCAATGAGCCCTACTTCGCAATGAGCGGAGGTGTAGGACCAGTATTAGGAACGGTATCGAAACTCGATACAGCCGAAGTGAATTTCCTTCTGAACAGATATAAAGATATATTTCCCGCCGATGTGCGATTCAAATGGGGATTCAAACCTGTTGACCAGCGTGAGACCTACTTCCAACTGTTCGCTCTCAAAGGTGACGGAAGCAAGCGCGGTCCCGCATTGGATGGCGACGTGGTAACCAATGCCCGTGCTGACCAGGGACAAAAAGGATCGGCATGGGAAGTAAGTATGACGATGAATTCAAGCGGTGCCAACCGATGGGCAACCATTACAGGGGCAGAGATAGGCAAATCAATTGCTATCGTTCTCGACGGATATGTATATTCAGCTCCCACGGTCAATGGGCGTATCGACGGTGGACGTTCTTCCATCACCGGCAACTTCACTCCACAGGAAGCACAGGACTTGGAAAACGTACTTAAATCGGGTAAGATGCAAGCCGGCGTCCGCATCGTACAGGAAGACATAGTAGGTCCTTCATTGGGACAGGAAGCCATTCGTGACGGATTTATCTCCTTCGTGATCGCATTGATAGTGCTCTTTATCTTCACCTGCATGCTCTATGGATTTATCCCGGGCATGGTGGTCAACGGGGCATTACTCCTCAACTTCTTCTTCACCTTAGGAGCCCTTGCAGCATTCCAGGCAGTGCTCACCCTACCCGGTATCGCCGGTATGATCCTCTCGCTTGCGATGGCGGTTGATGCCAACGTACTTATCAACGAGCGTATCAAGGAAGAGCTTGCGGCAGGCAAGACATTGCGAAGGGCGTTAGAAGACGGCTACAAGAACGCTTTCTCAGCCATCTTCGACTCCAACCTCACAACCATTATCACCGGTATTATTCTTGCCATTTTCGGTGTGGGTGCTATCCGGGGATTTGCTATTACTCTTATCATAGGTATTGCCGTTTCATTCCTTACCGCCGTATTCGTTACCCGTCTGGTATACGAAAATCGTTTAGGTAAAGACAAATGGCTTAACCTCACTTTCAATACAGGATTCTCGAGAGCCATCTTTAAGGAATATAATTTCGATTTTATCCATAACAGCAAGAATATAATCATCGCTATCGGCATCTTCGTTGTTGTAAGTGTCATTTCACTCTTTACACTTGGTTTGAATTCTGGTATTGACTTCACCGGCGGACGTAACTATATTGTCCGCTTCGATCAACCGGTCAAGGTAAATGATATCGAAAATGCCCTTAACCCCTACCTCAACGAATCGGTACGGGCGATTACCATCGGTTCCAGCAATCAGGTGCGCATCTCTACCAACTATATGATCGAGGAGGAAGGTGCAGGTGTGGAAGATCAATTGCGAGATCTCCTGGGACAGGGACTGAAAGAGTTCATGACACCCGGAAAAACAATCGACGACCATATACAAAGCTCCCAGAAAGTGGGGCCAAGTATAGCTGAAGATATGATCAGGAACGCCTTCCTCGCACTCTTCATAGCACTCGTCTGTATGGGTATCTATATCCTGTCGCGTTTCCGCAACTGGGGATTCTCGGTAGGAACAGTAGCTGCGCTGAGTATCGACGCCTTCGCCGTAATAGGATTGTATTCACTGCTCTGGAAAATTATGCCTTTCTCCATGGAGATGGATCAGACATTTGTGGCGGCGATCCTCACCATTGTGGGTTACTCCATCAACGACAAGGTGGTGGTGTTCGACCGTGTGCGTGAATATAAACAACTCTATCCAAAACGGGGATTAAAAGAACTCTTCAACGACTCAATGAATGCAACTCTGGCACGTACCATCAACACCGGTTTAAGTACGATCCTGGTGATTATCGCAATCCTGATATTTGGAGGCGATGCGGTAAGGAGTTTCGTATTCGCCATGCTTATTGGTGTGGTAGTGGGAACCGTAACCAGTTTGTTCGTAGCTGCTCCCGTAGCTTATAAGATGACACTTAACAAGCAGGAGAAGAAGAAAATAGAAAAGTAACAATCTCAATACGGAAACGGGTAGTCATTTGGCTACCCGTTCACAAGCCACAATAGCTCAGTTGGTAGAGTAACGCATTCGTAACGCGTCGGTCGCGAGTTCAAGTCTCGCTTGTGGCTCTTTTTAGGCGATTGTGCAAATAAAATTAAAATTATTTGCGCAGTCGTTTTATTTTGTACCTTTGTCTACAACCAATACTAAATATATACCCCTATCGCAAACAATTATGTCGGCATTAAATGGACACATATCCCAGATTATAGGACCGGTAGTAGATGTACATTTTGAGCTTTCCGAATCACAGGAATTCAAATTACCCGCTATCGATGATGCACTCTACATAAAACGATCCGACGGCCAAAATATCTTTCTGGAAGTACAGCATCATATCGGCGAAAATATTGTCCGCACAGTAGCAATGGAAAGTACCGATGGCCTTAGTCGCGGTCTCCCGGTAAAAGCGTTGGGGCGCCCCATCAGCGTTCCAGTGGGAGAACAAATCAAAGGGCGGTTGCTCAACGTGATCGGTAAACCTATCGACGGGCTGTCGGATCTCAGCCGTAAAATCCAGTATCCTATTCATCGTCCGGCGCCTAAATTCGAAGATCTCGTCACTTCAGAGGAGATCCTCTTTACCGGGATCAAAGTGATCGATTTGTTACAACCTTACCTCAAGGGTGGAAAAATAGGACTGTTCGGAGGTGCCGGTGTAGGAAAGACCGTCGTTATCATGGAGCTGATCAATAATATCGCCAAGGGACATAACGGTTATTCTGTTTTTGCAGGTGTAGGCGAACGTACACGAGAGGGTAATGACCTGCTCCGGGAAATGATCGCATCCGGCGTCATCAGGTATGGCGATGAGTTCAAAAAGTCAATGGAAGAGGGAAAATGGGATTTGAGCAAGGTGGATTACGAAGAGATCAAAAAGTCCCAGACGACACTGGTCTTCGGCCAGATGAACGAACCTCCCGGTGCCCGAGCATCAGTCGCCCTGACCGGACTGGCTGTGGCCGAGTCGTTCCGTGATCTGGGTGGTGAGGGTAGCGACACGCTGCTGTTCATCGATAATATTTTCCGTTTCGTACAAGCAGGATCCGAAGTGTCGGCTTTGCTGGGACGCATGCCTTCTGCCGTAGGATACCAGCCTACACTGGCTTCAGAGATGGGTATGCTACAGGAGCGCATCGCTTCCACAAAATATGGTTCCATCACTTCGATCCAGGCCGTATATGTACCGGCAGACGACCTGACCGATCCTGCACCGGCAACCACATTCAGCTATCTCGATGCCACTACCGTACTCAGCCGCAAGATCGCCTCACTGGGAATTTACCCGGCAGTAGATCCGCTGGAATCGTCATCACGTATCCTCGATCCGAATATCGTAGGTGACGATCATTACAACACCGCCATGCGGGTAAAACAAATACTGCAGAGATATAAAGAGTTGCAGGATATCATCTCTATACTGGGTATGGAAGAACTCTCTGACGAAGACCGTCTCACAGTGAACCGCGCCCGTAAAGTACAACGTTTCCTGTCTCAACCCTTCTTTATGGCCGAACAATATACCGGACAACCCGGCGTAATGGTCTCTATTGAAGATACTATCAATGGATTCAAGATGATCATGGACGGAGACCTCGACCATTATCCCGAAGCAGCGTTCCTGAGTGTAGGCACCATCGAGGAGGCGATTGAAAAAGGTGACCGGCTAATGAGTGCTTCACGATAATGGCTACGCCGACAATGTGCGTCGTACAATAATTGATAATTGGTAATCAGTAATTAGTAATTGATAACTGGTAATTAAAAAAAATGATCCTGGAAATTCTTACACCCGAAGCTGTTTATTACAAAGGTGAAGCTGATTCCGTCACCTTGCCCGGTATATTAGGATCGTTCCAGATACTGAATAACCATGCTCCCATCCTCTCATCTCTTACCGGAGGAATACTTTCGTACTCGGTAAACGGAGTGATTCAACAAATAGAGGTAACGGACGGATTGGTAGAAATGCACGATAACAAAGTGACGGTTTGTATTGATGAAATTCATTGAAGATGAAGAAACTTACAATTTATTTTTTGATTGTGCATACTGCAATGGTACTTATCACCGGATTTGGCATGTGGTTTATTCTGGATAAATATTTTCCGGAAACGATGATCGATTATTATTATATCGTTCCTCTCTTCTTCTATTTGATGGGACTCATCTTTATCTCCCAGTTCAGGCGTACTCCTATCAACAACCCCCAGAAAATGGTCAACCTCTATATGCTTATGCGTATGATAAAGATTTTCCTTTCCGTCATGCTCATTCTCATATACTGGTTCTTAGACAAACCACACATTCGGAATTTCACTATTATCTTTGTCATCTTCTATCTCATCAACTTGATTTGGGAAACGTATATTTATATGAGGATGGAGCTCTATTTTAAATATAAAGATAAACAGCAAAAATCTTTGGGGAAGGATACCAAACAATGATAAAACGACCATCATTATATATATCAGCTCTTTTAGCTCTTCTTTTTTTTACCGCTTCACCAATATGGGCGTCAAATCAGAATGATATAAAAGAAGAGTTCAACGCCAAAGAGTTCATTACGGAGCATTTGGCAGACTCTTATGAATGGCATATTGTAAGTACCAATACCAAGCATATCGCTATCCCTCTTCCGGTGATATTACATAGTAAAACTACCGGATGGCATCTATTTTCATTTTCCCATTTTCATCACGGGAAAAATAATTACAAAGGGTTTGAGATTGCTGCTGAAGGAAAATATAAAGGTAAGATCGTAGAAACCGATGCAGCGGGAAATGCCATCCGCCCACTCGATCTCTCACTCACCAAGAACGCAGCCTCACTGCTATTCGCATCTCTGCTGGTTATACTGATTATTATGGGAGTAGCCCGTTCGCTAAAGCGCGATCCGATGAACCCTCGGAAAGGTTTTACGGGAATGATTGAGATGTTGGTGCTATCAATCAATGATGAGGTAATAAGACCCTCTATCGGAAAAGATTATCAAAGATATGCACCTTACCTGTTGACTGTCTTCTTTTTTATTTTCACCAACAACTTGTTGGGATTAATCCCTCTCTTTCCAGGAGGAGCAAATGTGACGGGAAATATAGCCATAACACTGGTCCTCGCAGTGGTCACATTCCTGATAGTCAATTTAACGGGGACAAAGGAATATTATAAGGAAATATTGTGGCCAGACGTCCCTACATGGCTCAAGATACCCATTCCCCTGATGCCGATAGTAGAGATTGTAGGAACACTTACCAAGCCTTTCGCGCTGATGATTCGTCTTTTTGCCAATATGATGGCAGGGCATTCCATCGTATTAGGGCTGACGATGCTAATCTTCATCACGGCAAGCCTGGGGGTAGCCATCAATACTTCAATGACCGTACTGTCAGTCATCTTTACCGTCTTTATCGATTTGGTTGAACTACTTATCGCTTATATCCAGGCCTATGTATTCACACTGCTTTCAGCTGTATTCATCGGGCTTGCACGGATAGACTCCCCTTCTGCGGAGAAGAAAGCGATTGAGACAAACCATGCAGTATAAGGAGCGGCATAAGCGGTTATTTTATTAAAGAATAAAGTCTTGTTAAATTATCCGAAATAGAATAAATCATCGGTCTTGGACGAATAGATTCCTTACCTTTGTCGGGAATAACGGATATTTGGATAAATTAGAGAACAATGATAAAACGGATTCTGATATATTTGTTTTGTCTTTCCATAACATTACAGTCGGCACTCGGACAATTCCTGTTGGTGGATCAAACAACCGGTACATTTAGTCTGTTGCCTCCCGTCGCTTCCCTTTTAACCGGCAAGACCGAAGCCAGTCATATTCATACAGTGAATGTGATGGATAAAGACATAAATGAAACTGAGGAGAATGAGGTTCCGGAGAATAATTGCGGTAGTCTGAAGTTTGTACGTGACTCCATTATGGAACACCTGTTTTCTCCTTCCAACTGTCCGAATGAATCGAGCCATATTTTCACTATTTTTTCTTTTCTGTACATAAAGAATAATATTAATTTAATTGTTATTGAAGAAAGAATCAGCACTTTTGTACACTTTTACGCATCTTTCTTCAGGAATATCCAAATAGGGCTTTCCATTAAAAAAATCATATATCCTTTTCACAATTTCTACTAAATCCGGCGAAAAACATTTTAGAAGAGAACGGTGTTACTAACAGTATCACAGTTTATTCTTTGTTCATAAGTTATTTCTTTCAAAAAAAATCATTACCTGTCACTCTGCAATGATACATCTACAAATGATATGTAGAGCATTGATGTGAGTAATATGGATATAATTATCATTATCATTATCATTATCATTATCATTATCATTATCATTATCATTTAAATAAAAAATAGTATGATACTACTTACAGTTTTATTACAGACAGTCGGCACACTGCTGCAAGTGAACGCGGATAAATTAGGATCTTTAGGGGCAGCCATAGGCATCGGTCTTGCTGCTATTGGTGCGGGATACGGAATCGGTAAGATCGGTGCGGCTGCCATGGAAGGTATCTCCCGCCAGCCGGAATCGACTTCCGATATCAGGATGAATATGATTATTGCAGCGGCTCTTATTGAAGGGGTGGCACTGTTTGCTGTGGTCGTCTGTGGTTTTATTCTCTAATCAACCCAATAAGATATGTCATTACTTGCACCCGAACCCGGTCTTCTGTTCTGGATGTTGATCTCTTTCGGCATCACTGTGTTCGTGCTGGCAAAATTCGGATTTCCCATGATACTCAAGTCGGTGGAGAAACGGAAGAATTATATCGAAGAATCGCTCCTCGCTGCCCGTAAAGCGCACGAGGAGCTGGCCGGCATCAAGGAAACCAGCGAAGCCATATTGTCGCAGGCCCGCAAAGAACAGGCGGATATCCTGAAGGAAGCCGCACAGAGACGGGAAACAATGATAAAAAAGGCACATGAAGAGGCTCGCCTGGAATCGGAGAAACTGATTGCCTCGGCACGACAACAAATCGGTGCCGAGAAAGAAGAAGCGATCCGCTCAATCCGGAATGAGGCTGCCGCCCTTTCACTAACCCTCGCTGAAAGGATACTGAGAGAAAAGTTGGGAACAGAGCAGGAACAGAAAAAAATGATCGACCGTCTCTTCAACGAAATGGATATCTCTAAATCGTAACGAAAGTATGAACACAGGACTTATTTCTTCGCGTTATGCCGACTCTCTGCTGCAATATGCCGTCAGCCTGGAGCATCAGGAAGAAGTATACGACAGGGTAAAGCTGCTCTCGGAGATATTCGTAAAAATACCTGCATTACATCGTGCGATGATGAATCCATCTGTATCAACTACAGATAAAAAGAAGATAATAGTGACAGCCTGTGGCGGCAGCATGCCATCGTCGCTCTCCAGAATGATCGACCTTATCCTCAAGAACGAACGGGAAGAGGCACTGCAATATATTGCTCTCCGCTTTATCGATCTCTATAGGGAGAAGTTCAATATCCAGCGAGGAAAATTAGTTACTGCGGTTGCTATCGACGAAGCAACAGAGCAACAACTGATCGGCCGGATCCAAAAAATGATAAAAACGAACGTAGAATTGGAGTCTGAGGTCGATCCTGGAATCATTGGAGGTTTTATCCTCACCCTGAATGAATTCAGATGGGATGCGAGTATAGCAGGAGAACTGGCCCGTATAAGAAATCAATTTTTAACTTTTCACTTTAATCCTCATGTCCAATAACAATATAAAGATAAGCGAAGTCTCCAAGGTGTTACTGATGCAACTCGAAGGACTTGATACCGGCATCCAGTTCGATGAGACAGGTACAGTCATCACCGTAAGTGACGGGGTCGTACGTATTTTCGGCTTGCGTAACGCAGAAGCCAACGAGCTGCTGGAGTTCGATAATGGCATGCGGGCCATCGTGATGAACCTCGAGGAAGACAATGTGGGTGCTATCTTGCTGGGGAGTTCCAGTGAGATCAAAGAGGGATTCACCGTGAAACGGACCGGACGGGTGGCTTCGATCTTTGTAGGAGAGGGTATGCTCGGACGGGTGGTCTCACCTGCCGGCGAGCCGCTCGATGGCAAAGGGCCGTTGGCTGGAGAATTGGTAGAGATGCCCTTGGAGCGTAAAGCACCCGGTGTAATTTTCCGCCAGCCGGTCAATACTCCGTTACAGACCGGGTTGAAGGCAGTCGACGCCATGATCCCCGTCGGACGTGGCCAGCGTGAACTGATTATCGGCGACCGCCAGACCGGCAAGACCAGTATCGCTATCGACACCATTCTCAACCAGCGGAAGAATTTCGAGAATGGTGATCCGATCTATTGTATCTATGTGGCAGTGGGACAAAAAGGCTCTTCGGTAGCTTCCATCGTAAAGACGCTCACCGACGGGGGAGCTATGGACTACACCGTAGTAGTCTCTGCCAACGGATCCGATCCTGCCGCCATGCGGTATATTGCTCCCTTTGCCGGTGCCGCCATCGGTGAATATTTCCGTGATACGGGCAGACATGCCTTAGTGGTATACGACGATCTCTCTAAACAGGCGGTGGCCTACCGTGAAGTGTCGTTGATCCTGCGCCGACCGTCAGGACGCGAAGCCTATCCGGGTGATATTTTCTATCTTCACTCCCGTCTACTGGAAAGAGCGGCAAATATCATTTCCCAACAGGATGTGGCACTCCTGATGAATGACCTTCCCCCTGGCTTAGAAGGGAGAGTCAGGGGTGGCGGTTCCCTCACAGCCCTGCCTATCATCGAAACGCAAGCGGGCGACGTATCTGCTTATATTCCTACCAACGTTATCTCTATCACCGATGGACAGATATTCCTGGAAGCCGACCTTTACAACAAAGGTGTCCGGCCTGCTATTAACGTAGGCATCTCAGTCTCCCGTGTGGGAGGTAACGCGCAAATCAAGGCAATGAAAAAAGTGGCCGGCACACTGAAGATCGACCAGGCACAATACCAGGAACTGGCCGCCTTCTCTAAATTCGGAGGTGACATGGATGCCGTAACAGCCATGACCATCGATAAAGGGGAGAAAAATGAGCAATTGCTTGTCCAGCCTGTACATAGTCCGATGCCGGTAGAACAACAGATCGCCATCCTCTACTGCGGCACCCACGGTCTACTTAAAGATATTTCTCTCGAAAAAGTGACGAGATTCGAAAAAGAATTTCTCTATACGCTGGAAACGAGTCATCGCCACGACCTGCTTGATCCGTTGAAAGAGGGTAAGATAAATGACGAGATCGCCAAAATTATTGAAGAGGTAGCTGCAGAAACTATCAAAATAATCAATTCCTGAGACAATGGCACAGCTGAAAGAGATAAAAAGCCGGATACAATCGGTAAAATCCACGCAAAAGATCACATCGGCCATGATGATGATCTCTTCTGCCCGCTTGGTGAAAGCTCAACGTCTTGTCCAAAATCTCTTTCCCTATGAGCAGCGGCTATACCGGATATTACAGTTATTATCAATGGGAGAGGAAGAAGAGACCATCGACTCTCCCTTTCTGCAAACACACACTGTCAAACGGGTCGCTATCGTGGCATTTTCCTCTAATACCGGGTTGGCCGGCAGATTCAATGACGATATTGGCGAAGAGCTAAAAAAAGCAGTGGCAAATTATATATCGCTCGGAAAAGAAAATATCCTTCTCTATCCAATAGGGGAAAAAGTGATGAAAGTGGTACGGAATATGGGATTCGAGCCACAGGGAGATTACAGCGGTATCCGTGAGACGCCCTCATATCCTAACGCACAAAAGATTGCCGGGGAATTGATGGAGATGTACCGGAAAAAAGAGATAGATCGTGTGGAACTTATCTATCACCATTTCCTGACCAAAGGTAGGCAGGTAGTTGTCAACGAGTCGTTCCTTCCTATCGAACCGATAATACCGGACGGAGAAAAGTATGTACCGAATTATATCGTGGAGCCGGACAGGAAAACTATCCTCGGCCAACTTATTCCCAAGATACTGAAAGTGAAATTCTATACTGCACATATCGACTCAGCCACGTCGGAGCATGCCGCCCGCATGACGGCCATGCGTATAGCCACTGATAATGCCGATGATCTCACCGAAGAACTTACAAGGCAGTACAATAAGCTACGCCAGCAATCCATTACCGACGAGCTGCTCGACCTGGTTGGCGGATCATTTGATAACACAGGAGGATAAAAAACACACTGCAAAATAAAATTGACCAAACGATTGCAGGGATAAAATTTTAGCCCTATATTTGCAATACTAAAATCAATGATAATGCCGACATTATTTATTATTTTCGGTTTACGATTTTACTTTTACGCAGACGAACACCTGCCGATACATGTCTATATTGAGAACAGTGATGGCAGGGCTAAAATAAATATTGAACCTATTGAGGTGCTCTATAACAAAGGCATTAAATCCCAAGATATAAAAAAAGCGATAAGGATTGTTGAAACTTATCGAGAAGAAATTATTGAAAAATGGAATGAGTTTCACGGGGAATAACCGTTAAAATATATAATGATGGAGACAATAAAAAGTATATGGTTTGCCGATAAGCGTATTTATATGGAGACTTCCTTGGGGGATATATACAGCCGGCCGTTAGAAGCATTTCCTCGATTAAAAGATGCCACCGAAAACCAACGCAACCATTTCCGCATAGGAAAGTTTATGGACGATGTGCGATGGGAAGAGTTGGATGAAGATATTCACATCAGTAGTTTTTTCGATACGGCAGAGCCGGATACCGACAATGAAATAGCACTCATATTCAACCGTTTTCCACAGCTTAATGTATCTGAAGTAGCACGTAGTATGGGGATAAATAAAAGCCTGTTGGCAAAATATATTTACGGTATTAAAAAACCATCAGTAGAACGCACAAGACAGATAAAAAACACACTGCATCGTCTGGGCAAAGAGCTTATAGCCGTGTAAACAGGTTTAAAGACAATTGATCTGGTCGATATATTTGAGCAGCTCTTCCCTGCCCTGCCCTTTCTCGGAGGAGGTAACGAAGATTGGAGGTAACTCTTCCCAGGTTTCCAATAGTTTTTCTTTATAAGCGTTGACGTTTAACTGCAACCGTCCTGAACCCTGTTTGTCACCTTTGGTAAAGACAATAGCGAACGGTATGCCATTCTCTCCCAACCACTCCATAAACTCAAGGTCGATCTTCTGCGCCTCATGGCGAGAGTCTACCAGCACAAAAAGATTGGTCATCGCCTCACGTTCCAGGATATAATCCTCAATGATTTTACGAAGCTTCTCTCGCCCCTCCTTACCACGGCGTGCATAGCCATATCCCGGCAAGTCTACCAGATACCATTCGTCATTGATCAGAAAATGATTGATAAGCATCGTCTTGCCCGGCGTAGAAGAGGTCATGGCCAATCCCTTCCGGTTGGTCAGCATATTGATCAACGACGACTTACCCACATTCGACCGGCCGATAAATGCGTACTCCGGCTTCCCATCCTGAGGACATTTCCGGTAATCACTGTTGCTTATTACAAATTCCGCATTTTTTATAATCATTGTTATTCGGTTGTTATTCAGTTGTTATTCAGTTGTTATTCAGTTGTTATTCAGTTGTTATTCGATTGTTATTCAGTTGTTATTCGATTGTTATTCAGTTGTTATTCGGTTGTTATTCAGTTGTTATTCGGTTGTTATTCGGTTGTATTTATCTCGCAGAGCGGGAAATAACTATTGAATAACGTGAGCAGAGCGAACGAATATCTATTGAATAACGCGAAGCGAATTACGGCGAAGCCGAATAACTACTGAACAACGCGCTGTAAACTAACCGCCCAAAGTCCCAGTCCGGTGAACAGGCCATTCATCAACAACAGTTCATATCCCACCCGGTAGCCAAACAGTTGTTGCATCGCTATTTCAATGATAAAACAGAGTACCGGTGCGGCGACTGCCACATAGGGAACCCATTTGTCCGTCGGCTTCACTCTACTGTAAAGCCCGAAGAGATAAAGACCCAGTAACGGCCCGTAAGTGTAGGAAGCCAGCTTGTAGATAGCGGTGATAATACTGTCCGAGCCAATTGCTTCAATCAACAGGATAATCAGCACGAAGGCGGCACTAACCCCCACATGTACCATTCTCCTGGTACGGATATCCTTTTGTTCCCGGTCCTTTGTCTGGGAGACCGGCTTCATATTCAGGATATCCACACAGAAGGAGGTGGTGAGTGCCGTCAACGCCGAGTCCGCACTCGAAAAGGCAGCGGCAACGATCCCCACTATAAAAATTCCCAGTACCGTTTGCCCAAGGTACTCGCTCGCGATTACCGGAAGGATATTGTCCGACACTGCAGGCAATACAATACCGTTATGCTCTGCATAAGCAATCAGCAATACCCCCAGGGAGAGAAAAAGAAAATTAATGGGTGCGAATGCCAGCCCGTAAGACACCACGTTCTTCTGCGCGTCTTTCAATGTGCCGATCGTCAGGTTTTTCTGCATCTGGTCCTGGTCTAATCCCGTCATCACGATCGTAATGAACATCCCGCTGAAGAACTGCTTGAAGAAATTCTGCGTACTCGCCCAGTCGTCAAAGATAAAAATACGGGAATGGGGACTGTGGGTGATTGTCGTCACCAGTCCGCTAAAATCCAGATCCAACCGCATGGCTATCTGCCACACGATCAATACCAGGGCGGTGATAAACAAAATAGTCTGTAGCCAGTCTGTCCAGATGATCGTCTTGATGCCGCTCTTATGGCTATAAAGCCAGATTATCAGGATAATCCCTATCACCGTAATCACAAAAGGCACCCCCAGGGTATCGAACACCAGCCTTTGCAGGATAAAGGCTACCAGGTAGAGCCGCGCCGCGGCACCCACAATCTTCGAGATGAGGAAGAACCAGGCCCCCGTCTTATAGGATTTTGGCCCGTACCGTTGATCCAGATAACCATAGATGGTGGTCAGGTTCAACCGGTAGTAAAGCGGCAAGAGGACATAGGCGATCACCAGGTAGCCGAAGAAAAAGCCAAACACCATCTGCATGTAGCTCATGTCGAGGTTACGCACCATCCCCGGCACGGAGACGAATGTCACCCCCGAGATGGATGTGCCGATCATTGCCACAGCCACCACATACCATTTGGATGATTTGTTGGCCCGGAAGAAAGTGTCGTTCCCCGAGCCTTTCCGGCTCGTAAGCCAGGATATCAGCATCAACAGGCCGAAATAGACAACTATTACGATCAGAATAAAAGTAGATTGCATATAAATATGTGTTGTTCCGGGATAAATCGTGAACGGGAGTACAAATATAGTGAAAGCCGAGGAAAATGACAAGCTTGTTTGATGTAAAAAACAAAGCGCTAAAGGAGAAATAAAAAGGGTTAAAACAAAACAGTGAGATGGTTGTTTATATGATACTACCTAAGCGGTTCAGAGCAACTGACACCAGACCCTCTTATCTGAACCTTGTCAAGGTACGGAAGCAAAGAACAAAGTCAAATCACAACACAGATGGCAAAAGAAAAGATATGCCTTATCATCAATCCTATTTCGGGTACGGAATCCAAGAAAAACATTCCCGAAGAAGTGGCCGCAGCATTCGACCAGCGGAAATTTGATATCTTTATCCGCATCACCGGTTATCCCGACCATGCCACGGAGATAGCGCGGGAAGCTGCAAAAGAAAATTACAAGTATGTACTTGTAGCCGGTGGAGACGGTACGGTAAACGAGGTAGCTAAATCGCTGGTGCATACCGACACTACACTGGGAATCATTCCATCGGGTTCGGGAAATGGATTGGCCAGGGAACTGGGTATTCCCCTGGATACGGAAAAAGCCATCAACATCATCCTTCAGGCACACACCCGCACCATCGATTACGGTATAGCTAACGGACATATTTTCTTTTGTACCTGCGGTTTCGGCTTCGATGCTTTTGTCAGCGACCGGTTTGCCGAGGGCAAGAAGCGGGGGCCGTTGGGTTACGTGCGTAATATCCTCGAGAGTGTGGTCGACTTCCGCTCGGAAGAGTATGAGATCACCTCCGACGAAGGAACTATTACCGAGCGTGCTTTTATCCTTACCTGTGCCAATGCATCACAATACGGCAACGACGCGCATATCGCACCGGGAGCCAGTATGGACGACGGCATGATGAATGTATCCATCCTGAAGCCTCTCAACGCGATAGAGATACCGCAAACTACCCTTCAACTCTTTACCAATAATATCGATAAAAATAGCAAGATGACTTCGTTGGTCACCCGCAACCTACTGATTAAACGTTCTCATGCGGGTGTCATGCATGTGGATGGCGAGCCGGTAAGCACCGACAACGAGATCAAGGTAGAAACTATTCACCAAGGCTTGAGAATACTTGCTCCGGACAATAGTTCCCGTGAAAAAAAGCGGAGAGAGAGCGAAAATATCTTCAACTCCCTCACCCGCTGGTTTAATTAAGTATTCATCTCTTTTTCCAGATGGTGACCTGTAATGTCCGGTTTTCAGTCAGACGGGACGATCTTTTTATTGTCCTGCCAATTTCGTGAGGATCTGAGATAAGATCGAACCGGGATGCCAGGGTTTCTTTTATACCATCGAGTGATGTCACCGGTTCACCGTCTTTCTTAAAGCCTCCCGGCCATTTATCTCGCGGTGTCCTGGCGGTATCCCACTCATAATCCGACGCCAATATCAGCCAACCGTTGTCGTTTAAACGTTCGTGGATATGCGACAGGAACAACAGCGGGTCACTTAGCTCTTCCAGTAATGCAGGTATGATAATCAGATCGTACCCCGAATAGTTGGGTTTCAAATTCATGGCATCCGCCTGCATAAACAAAATATTGTCTTTCGCTTCCGTCAATCCGAAATCGGTCAACACAATGTCACGATAGAACAGCAATTCACCTTCATCCTTCGCCGTATAGCGCACATAACCTTGTTCCTGCAGTTGGATCGGAATTCTTATCATGCGTGCGGTAAAGTCGAGGGCCGTCACATCCTTATATTTCCGGGCCAGTTCAAATGCAAGCCGTCCCGTATCGGCATTCAGATCCAGGATAGGTGCCGCAGTATTGGTTTTCAGCACCTCATCCACCAGTTCTGCCAGCCGGAGAGTAAACAGAGGCTCATTGTCCCGGGGTTCGCCCCAACTGTTTTCGCAGGAGAGTGTCACCTCTTCGTCCGTCTCATAATCTGCCTGTTGTATTACCAGCGGAGTATCCGATTCCACGTACCTGAATCCGGCATGTTGATAAAAATGGCGTCTGAAAGCGTACCGCGAGTGAATGGTCGCCTCGTTACCGGTCGATATCCATGAACCACCCTTTATCAAATTATGCTTTCCGTCGAAAGTCGGTGTGGAAAAATCGTCATACATCGGATGTACCTTAAAACCGGGAAAACCGGTGATCGGCGTCTCCGTCCACTGCCACACATTACCCACCACATCGAAGAAACCTCCCTGCTCAAACATATCCACAGGCGATGGCGACGTGAAATGCTCCAGATTGATATTGCCCGGTGCCTTTCCCCACTCTGTCACCTCTGCCAATCCTGTCAGCTGATGCAGGCGGTACCATTCTGCTTCAGTGGGCAATCTAAAGCTACCTCCCGTCTTCGCGCTCTTCCAGTTACAGAAGGCTTTCGCTTCCAGATAGTTCACCTCCACCGGCCAGTTCCAGGGCATGGCTATCTCTTCGGACACCAGTCTCAACCGGTAACCCTCTTCACCCTTCCGCCAGAATAACGGCATCTGCGCCTGCTTAAAGTTACGCCAGTTCCATCCCTCTTCGGTCCAGTAATCCTCCGTCTCATAGCCCTTATCGTCTATAAACTCCAGAAACTCCTTGTTGGAAACCAGGTATTTCGATGCCGAAAAATCGGCTACTTCCTCTTCATAGGAGCCATACTCATTGTCCCAGCCATACAGCGGGTAATCTGACGATTTTCCCAATCTCATTGTAGCACCGGCCACCGCCGTCAATTCGTTCACCGGCGCCTCACCACTGGTATCGCACCGCCCTCCAAACAATCCTTTTACCACCTGATCCAACGGCAACTGACGGATCAGTACCGACGATGTCTCCAAGTGTATCCGTTCATGTTCTATTCCCATCATCACAATCCAGAAAGGACTCTCCCAACCGATCGGAAGTTCAAAGGGTGTATTATCGATCACACTCAGGATCAACTCTTTCGCCCTATCACGATAAGTGCGCACTTCCGATACCGGCGGCCAGTCGTAATGATTATTATCCAGATCATCCCAACTCATCTCATCCACGCCAATCGCGAAAATAGATTCAAACTTAGGATTGATACGGTGGTCGATGATCTTTGCCAGATAAAGCTTGTTGATGAAGAAGACAGCCGTATGCCCCAGATAGAAGAGAATGATATGGCGCAACGGGTCTCCCCGCATATAGAACACATCGTCTGACTTCAACTGTGTATATAATAACTCATCGATTGCCCAGGTCTTCAGGAAATAATCACGGATCTCCTGTCGTTTCTCTTCCGGCGAGCCGGATCGCAGATCAATTGTTTTGGTAATTAATTCTTTCATTTTATTTTTTTTAAATTCAAAATTTGAGAGAGTCAATTGAAAATCGGTATAAGTCAAATCTCCATTTCATAAAAGCAATTTCAACAGATAAATTTTCCTCATCACAAATTCCTCCCCCTCCACATTCAACTTCCTTTGTGAAACTCCTGCCACAGGCGCGAATCCCAATTTTCTGTAAAGATTCAATGCCGGTCTATTCTCTTCCCATACCCGGATCACCGCATGTGAATATTCTTCCGGCTTCCTATGCAAGTAACTCTCCACTATCTGCGAAGCAATTCCCCTACCCCGGTAATCGGCGTGCACCATCACCTCCGCTATATAGATTGCTTGTTCGACAGGAATATCGGGACATCTGTCCACAGGGAAATCCGGTTCTCTCTTTAACGGGAAGGCGGCAAGCAATCCTACGAGCCGTTCGCCGGCGAATGCCATACGGCCGGATCCATCCTGCATTATACCGTCCAATGTGGCTTCCACCGTTTCGGAAGCGATATATTGGGCATACTCACCGGTAGTAAAAGCCTGGAGATAAAGCGCTGTCAGCTCGCTTCTGAATTCGGGATAATTGGATCTATCCAGTTCACGGATACTGATTGCTTCTCTATTTTCTTCCATACTTTTTAAATAACCGGCTCCAAAGAGAAATCCCCGACACAGAATGCACCGGTTTTCCTTGATATGAACAATTCCACGATTAAAATCGCAGAGAACTTCAATTATTCAACAAATAAAAATAGAGGATGTTCAAAAAATAGCATTTCCCATCAGATAATTTCTATTAACGGCATTCCTTCCATCACCGTCTCCCCTTGGTGAACAAAGATCTGGTGTATAGTTCCTGAAACTTCCGATGCAATATCATTTTCCATTTTCATAGCCTCAAGCACAAGAACATTATCACCTCTCTCCACTCTATCTCCTTCTTTTACAGCAATCTGTAAAATATTACCCGGCATCGGACACATTACACAATATCCTTTAGGAGATTCCATACGCTCACCTTTCATCGGAGGATTGATAGCCTTCTGCACTTCTGTAACCTTATTTCCGATTGTTTGCAGGAGCGTCTGTTCGGAGAATGCCTCTCTTTCCTGTCCCGGAGAATGATTTTCAGCTTGTCTGTTCTCCCACTCTTTCTGTCGCTCTCCTTTCAAATAATTTGCAGCGACAGTAGGAAATAATTCCAGCAGTAGCTCTTCTTTCTCATCTTTTGCCAGAAGAACCCCTCCATACTCTTCCAGTAAAGGATTTTCCTGACGTTTGTAGACCGAGGTGTCATAAGCTGTTTCTTCCAGGGTACCGGCAATTTGCAACCGGAATTCGGGATCTATCGGCACAGGTGTTTTTCCGTACTCCCCTTTTACAAGTGATACAAACTGATTAGAAGGGTTGGCATATTTGGGACGGCCGTTCTTCAGGTTTAATGCCGAGCTCACAGCTTGTGCTCCCACGATCTGGCTAGTGGGTGTTACCAAGGGGGGTAAACCGGCATCAAGGCGGACACTGGGGATCAACTTCATTGCTTCAGGAAGAATGTCAAGCGAGTTGACCTGTTTCAACTGGGCGACCATATTGGTGTACATCCCACCGGGGATCTCTGCCTCCTTAACACGTTCGTCGGCTTTTGGAAAATTAAAATAAGCTTCAATGGTATGGCAAGCATCCAGCAATGCTACTTCATCATTACGTTTAGCTGCTTCAATAGCTAGATCAAACTCCTTATCAATCTTAGAAGGAAGGATATCGGTCAACGGATTAAATGATTTTGGAAACTGTTTTACAGCATCGTATGCTTCTAATTCATTACGAATATCAAATAACTCTTCATTGATCTTCGCCACAGCCTCCATATTCACATCCAACTCAACACCCAGCTTCTTGCAAAAAATATAGATTAACTCTATGGCCGGAGCTGCCGGACCACCGGCAAAATTCCAGATGACAGTATCCACAATATCCACACCATGGATGATAGCGGTGAGCACAGCTCCCAATCCAAATCCCGGAGTACAGTGGGTATGAAAATCGATAGGCACCTTCAGCTGTTGTTTAAACATGGGTATCAATGTAGCTACCCGTGAGGGTGGTATCAATCCACTCATATCCTTTATGGTAATCATATCAGCACCCAAGGCTAACATTTCTTTTGCTTTGTTTAAAAAGTAATCATCGGTAAAAATAAGTTTTTGAACAGGATCCGCAATCTCCTTTTTTCTGGAAAAGAATCCAAATAATCCACTTTTTTTACTTTCTGATGAAGGCGCCTCATCATATTTCGGATCTATGGTGTAACAAACTGCACAATCAGCCATTCCTCCATACTTTTTAATTGATGTGACACTCGATTTGATATTGTCCACATCATTCAAGGCATCAAAGATACGCATGATATCCAATCCCGAAGCGACAGCATTTTTGAAAAAACCATCGATGATTTCATCAGGATAAGGAGCATAACCATAAAGATTCCGACCACGGGAAAGTGCGGTCAATTTAGAGACTCCACCAACAACATGATGGATTTTTTCTAATCTATCCCAAGGATTTTCATTCAAAAAACGCATTACCGAATCGGGAACAGCTCCTCCCCAAACTTCCATTGCGTAAAAGTTGGCATCCTTGTAATAAGCCAATACTCTGTCGACTTGCGACTGGTTCATTCGCGTGGCAAAAGCCGATTGCTGACCGTCACGTAATGTGAGGTCCCTGATTAAAAGTTTACGTGTCATATTAGCAGTTCTTTCAATTAAGTAGGTTATACGCTACAAATGTAAAATAATAATAATTCACTTCCAACTTTAATTACGGAAAAATTTCCATAATTTGATTGAATAACTGAAAACAGGGAATTTATTAAAAAAAACAGTAAATTTGCTCATCAAAAAATGACATATGAAACGAGCATGAGAATTGTTCTCACACAAGAACATGACTAAAAGCGAGTTCCATACGACACCTTTGAAAATAAATAATTTTAGTCGTATGAAACGAGCATTAAAATGATTTCACCCAAGTTCATGATTAAATGCGAGTTCCATACGATACATTTGAATTTTTTCGATAAGTGAACACAGAGGAAAAACTTGTTTTGACTATGTTGAGCGAAGAAAAAATCTAATGAAATAGAAAGTCAATAATTTTAGTCGTATGAAAAAACTAACTATTCTTATTTTTTCAAGCTTTCTTTTTTTACAGATTTCGGCAATAGATGATGCTCGTATGATACGTTATCCCGACATCAATGGAAACCTCATTACGTTTGTCTATGCAGGTGATATCTGGACAGTAAACGCCGGCGGAGGTATCGCAAAAAGAGTTACCTCACATCCCGGTATCGAGTTGTTCCCCAAAATCTCACCCGACGGGAAATGGATTGCTTTTTCAGCCGAATATTCCGGCAGTCGCCAGATATGGGTCATGCCCTCCGAAGGAGGCACGGCACGGCAACTCACTTTCTACAATTCTGTGGGGGAGATGCCGCCAAGAGGAGGATTCGACAATGTAGTACTCGATTGGACACCCGACAGCAAACGGATACTCTTCCGGGCTAACCGCACCAGCTTCGGCGATCGCAACGGACGCTATTTCACTGTCAGTATCGACGGAGGATTTGAAGAGCCACTCCCCATTGTCAACGGCGGATTTGCCACCTTCTCACCCGACGGGTCGCAGCTCTGTTTTACACCGGTCGACCGCGAGTTCCGAACCTGGAAACGGTATAAAGGAGGGCGTGCCACAGAGCTATGGACATACGACCTGGCAAATAACCGCTCAAAACAGATTACCCAGTGGGCCGGTTCCGACCAATGGCCCGTGTGGCACGGCAATCATATCTTCTATGCATCCGACCGTGATACACGCCTCAACATCTGGTGCTATAACGTGAGTACCGGCGAAAATGAACAAGTTACCCGCCATAGCGACTTCGACGTGATGTGGCCCTCCGGCCGTAATGGCAAGCTGGCTTATGAGAACGGAGGATATCTCCATGTGTTGGATCTCGCATCAGGAGAGAGCCGCAAGATCACCGTCGCCATCCACTACGACAACCCCAATCTGCAGCCCTATTTCAGGAGCGTCAAGGATTTTATCAGCAATTATACCCTTTCACCCACCGGTAAACGGGCCCTCTTCGAGGCAAGAGGTGATATCTATAGCGTTCCGGTAGAAAAAGGGAAAATACAAAATCTCACCAATACGCAGGGTATCCGTGAGATCTCTCCCGTCTGGTCGCCCGACGGTAAGCAAATAGCCTACTATTCAGATGCGACAGGTGAATACGAACTTTACCTGCTCGAAAATAAAGAGGATGCCAAACCAAGACAAATTACCCGTAACTCTGCAGCCTGGAAACATACCGCCGAATGGTCGCCCCGCAATACCCACCTTGTCTACAGCGACCGTACCATGAAGCTCTGGCTGGTAGATGTCTCCTCGGGCAGACAAACCGTTATCGACGAAGCAACTGCAGAAGAGATCAGGGATTACGCTTTTTCGCCCGACGGCGACTGGATAGCTTACAGCAAATCATCTCCCAACTATCAGTCGGCTCTCTGGGTATATCAGCTGACCTCCGGCCGTAGATTTCAACTTACCGATGCTACCTTTTCCGATAACAACCCGGTATTCAGTCGCGACGGAAAATTTCTCTTTTTCACCTCCAACCGTGATTTCAATCTTGCTTTCAGCAGTTTCGAGTTCGATTACCTCTACAATAACGCTACCCGCATCTACGCCCTTCCACTACAAGATGACGGTACAACCCTCACTCCCTACAAAGAAGACAGGGAACCTTATGGCAATGGAAAAGACGATACTGCCAAAGAAGGTAGCAAAGGGGATGACAATAACCAGTCAGTATCCGGAGAGGTAAAAGTGGAAATCAATATGGATAACGTGCAAGACCGGATACAGGCCCTTCCTCTTCAACCCGGCAACTACCGTATTATCGGTACCGTGGAAGAGGGACTCCTCTACGCCTCCGGCAATAAAATCATGCGCTACAATATCAAGAATGAGAAAACCGAAGAGATTCTCGACGGAGCCGGTTACGGTATTCTTGCTGCCGACGGTAAATCATTTATCTATCGCCGGGGTAACAACTGGGGTGTGGCAAAGAATCAAACAGGACAACAGGCCGGTGCAGGTACGATCAATCTCGACAACCTCAATATGAAGATCGATCCGCGTGCCGAGTGGAACCAGATCTATGCCGACGCTTTCCGTATCTTCCGCGACTATTTCTATGTGAACAATTTGCATGGAGTTGATTGGAAAGCTATTCGGGAAAGTTATGGCGCACTTCTCCCTTACCTGCCCAGCCGGTTCGATCTCGACTATATCCTCAACGAGATAGTGAGTGAAACCAATACCGGCCATGCCTATGTGGACTGGGGCGATATCGCCCGGGTAGACCGTATAGACGGCGGGCTTCTGGGAGCCGAACTCGAAGCCGACCTATCTGCCGGACGTTATAAAATCCGGAAAATATATCCCGGCGAGAACTGGAACGAAAGCCGCCGCTCCCCTCTCACCGAGAGTGGAATCAATGTAAGAGAAGGCGATTATATTATCCGGATCAACGGGCAGGAGCTTACCACCGCACAAAATCCCTATGAATTACTCGAAAATCTTGGAGATCGTCATATCGAACTGACCGTCAACAATAATCCTTCAGCTTCAGGAGCAAAGAGTTATAACGTCAAAACCATCACCAGTGAGCAGGAACTCAGGTATATGGACTGGGTAAACCGGCGCAGGGAGATGGTCGACCGCCTTTCAGACGGCAGGATTGGCTATATCCACGTGCCCAACACAGCTGTTGAAGGCAATCGTGAGCTTTTTAGAGGAATGTATGCCTATCATCATAAAGAGGCGCTTATCATCGACGACCGTTACAACGGCGGCGGTTTCATCCCCGACAGGATGATCGACCTGCTCAACCGCCGTACTCTCGTTTACTGGCATCGCAACGGATTGCCACAACCGATGAAAACACCCGGTATTGCGCATGACGGTCCCAAAGCAATGTTGATCAACGGTTACTCCTCGTCCGGTGGTGACGCTTTCCCCTATTTTTTCCGGAAGACCGGTGAAGGTAAGCTGATCGGTACCCGCACCTGGGGAGGACTGGTCGGCATCTCCGGCAACGCCCGTCTGGTAGACGGCGGCTATATTTCCGTCCCCCGCTTCGGCATCTATGATAAAACCGGTGAATGGATCATCGAAGGTATCGGCGTTTATCCCGATATAGAGGTGATTGATCGCCCCGAAGAACTGGCCAAGGGAAACGATCCTTCCGTCGAGAAAGCTGTCGAAGTGCTGCTTGAAGAGCTCAAAGCCAATCCCCGCCCGCAAGTCACCGTACCCGCGCCACCCGATCGTTCGCAGTGGATTGAGGTGGAAGTCAAGTAAGTATTGATTCTCCGCGATCTGTAAGTTCATCAATATATAATTCCACGGCTTCCTTTACCATCGCAATGGCCTCATCCACCGTCTCACCATAGGTAATACAGCCGGGAAGAGCCGGAACAATCGCTGTATATCCGCCTTCCTCTTCTTTCCTTAGTTGAACATTGTATGTAAGCATAAATTCTAAAATTAGTACTACTACGATAGGGACAAAGATACATCAAAATAGTTTACAGCCAATTATGTATCTCATGATATTGAACAATTGTGATTTACGTATTGTTAAAGAAAATGAGTTATTTTGATCACAATCCACATAAGGGTAGTGATATGTTTCGGATAACTTTCTATTCAAAACAATCAGATTACAATAAATCACAGTCCTATGAACTATTTAAAGATTACAGCACTTTTTTTATCGGCTTTTGTGTTGCTCTCGGCTTCATGTGAAGCATCGAAAACAAACGAAGAAGAACAGCGAACAGAGGTTCTGCCTCCGGTAGAGACTGAAAGACCCAATAGCCCCGATTTTAAGCCCGCTTTTGAGGGACAGACCCGTGTGGCAGGTGTCAAAACAACCACTCCTTATGAAGCTATCGTTATTGCAGACGGATTAGTTAAACCATGGGCAGTCACGACACTTCCTGACGGTCGATTGGCCATCACCGAAAAAGGGGGTGCTATGCGTATCGCTACTACTACCGGTAATGTAAGTTCTCCCATCACCGGTTTTCCTGAAGTGGACGACCGGAATCAGGGAGGGTTATTAGATGTGGCTCCTGCACCCGATTTCGACAACAGCAGGATGCTCTATTTCTCTTTTGCAGAGCGAACTCCCCAAGGCTCACTCACAGCAGTGGGAAAAGGGAGGCTTTCCGAAGATGAAACCAAGATAGAAGATTTTCGTATCATCTACCGTGCCATTCCCTATTTCGACAATAGTATGCACTTCGGTAGCCGTCTCTTGTTCGATAAAAACGGACATATCTTCGTAACGACCGGAGAGCGGTCTGACCTGGCCACCCGTCCTAACGCCCAAAAACTTGATACCGCCCACGGTAAAGTGATACATATCACCACAGAAGGTGAGCCCGTACCGGGAAATCCATTTATCGGAACTGAAGGAGCACTTCCTGAGATATACAGCTATGGTCACCGTAATCCACAGAGCCTGGATATCCATCCTGTTACCGGTGAACTCTGGCTCAGTGAGATGGGGCCACGGGGCGGTGATGAAGTCAACCTTATCAAACCGGGAAAAAACTACGGATGGCCTACCATCACTTACGGTATCGAGTACAGTGGCAAAATCATTGGAGAAGGAATTACACAAAAAGAAGGTAT